>NZ_JBKBVB010000121.1:0-12918 GCF_046289595.1 Pseudorhodoplanes sp. | reverse complement strand
TGTGTCGACGGCTTCCGACCCCGAATTGCAGGAGAACACGTGGTCGAGATCGCCCGGCGCGAGCGCCGCGAGCCGGCTCGCCAGTTCGAAGCTCTTGGGATTGGCGTACTGGAACGGCGGGGCGAAATCCATTTCCGCGGCCTGCGCCTGGATCGCGGCGACGATGGGGTCGCGGTTGTGGCCGGCATTGGTGCACCACAGCCCTGCGGCGCCGTCGAGGATGGCGCGGCCTTCCGGGGTGAAATAATGCATGTCCTTGGCGCGCGAGACCATGCGCGGGCGCTTCTTGAAGGCGCGGTTGGCGGTGAACGGCATCCAGAACGCTTCGAGATCGTTCGGGACGGCGGTGGCGGCGGGCTTGCGGGCGGACTGGGTGCTCATGGGTGCGCCTTTTGGCGGGCCTTTCCCGGCCGTTGGATGACAAAGCGGCGCTGCGCTGATACACGCCGCGGGACCATCTGTTGACTTATATCCATGACCGACAAAAGCAACAAACTGAAGGCGCGGCTGCCGCGCGGCCTTGTGGACCGCGCTCCCGCCGAAATCGCGTCCACGCGCGCGATGCTGGAGAAAATCCGCGCCGTCTACGAGCTCTACGGCTTCGAGCCGGTGGAGACGCCCGCGATCGAATATACCGACGCGCTCGGCAAATTCCTGCCGGATCAGGACCGCCCGAACGAGGGCGTGTTCTCGTTCCAGGACGACGACGAACAGTGGCTGAGCCTGCGCTACGACCTGACCGCGCCGCTGGCGCGCTATGTCGCGGAGAATTTCGACGCGCTCCCTAAGCCCTATCGCAGCTATCGCGAGGGCTGGGTGTTCCGGAACGAAAAGCCCGGACCGGGCCGCTACCGGCAATTCATGCAGTTCGATGCGGATACGGTGGGGTCTGCGTCGATGGCCGCGGATGCCGAGATCTGCATGATGGCGGCGGATACGATGGAGGCGCTTGGCCTCAGGGGCCAGTACGTCGTCAAGGTGAATAACCGCAAGGTGCTGGATGGAGTGATGGAGGCTATTGGGCTTTCCGGCGATGAGAACGCTGCAAGACGCCTGACCGTGCTTCGCGCGCTAGACAAATATGATCGACTTGGCGAGGCCGGAGTTGCTGCACTCTTAGGACCGGGCAGGAAAGATGATAGCGGCGACTTCACAAAAGGAGCCGATCTCGAAAAGCAACAGATCGAGTACCTCGTGAAATTCATATCCATCGCATCTACGATTAACAGCAGCATCAGGGAAGAAGAAGCGACTCTCACGGAGAGGTCTGGCCGCAGTTCAAAGATTGGTGAGCAAAACTTTTATGAAAGTAATCGCGCGCTCCTGACAGTACTGCCTCAGCAAGTCCCTCTTGTAGAAACTGGATATGATGGACTTGAGGAGTTGATGCAGCTTTGCGTGCTTTGTGATGCCGCAAGCTATTCGCCGATACAAATTCGATTCGATCCTTCTGTCGTGCGCGGCCTCGAATATTACACCGGCCCGGTCTACGAGGTCGAACTCCTGCTCGAGACCAAGGACGAGAAAGGCCGCCCGGTGCGCTTCGGCTCGGTCGGCGGCGGCGGACGCTATGACGGCCTCGTGTCGCGCTTCCGCGGCGAGCCGGTGCCGGCGACCGGATTCTCGATCGGCGTGTCGCGGCTCGCCGCCGCTCTCGCGCTCGTGAACAAGCGCGATGCACAGCAAAGTTTCGGCCCCGTTGTGGTCACGGTTTTCGACCAGGATCGAATCGCAGATTATCAGCGTATGGTGGCGGAGCTTCGCGCAGCGAATATCCGCGCCGAAATGTATCTCGGTTCGGGAAAGTTCAATCCGCAGATGAAATATGCCGACAAGCGCAACGCGCCCTGCGTGGTCATTCAGGGCTCGGATGAAAAGAACGATGCGGCAGGCGAACAGGTGATCGTGAAGGATCTCGTTCTCGGCGCCGAGCTGTCGAAGCTGGAAAAGGGCCGCGACGAATATCTGCAGAAACAGGCAGAGGCGCAGCGGAAAGTTCCGCGCGACCAGCTGGTCAAGACCGTGCAGGAGATTCTCGCGCGCCACGGCGTGAAGACGCGGGTGGCATAGCGGACCGGTCGTCCCCGCCTTCGCGGGCTGCATAAACTCACAGCCGCAGCAATTCGTCGCCGTCCGGCACCAGCGTCACGCGCTCGATGCGCTTGGTGATGTCGATCGGATGGCCGACCACCTGCTCGACCAGGTCGAAGGTATCGGAGAGCGCGCGGAACGAAACCAGCTTGCCGTCGCCGAAGCGCATGAAATGCGCGCCGCGGAAGCGCAAAGCCCGGCCGGATTCGCGCTGGCGCGCCCGCAGCACGCCGAAGGCCGCGACACGGTCCCCCTGCACCAGGAGATGCTCGATCTCGAAATCGCTGAGAACGAAAATGCACGGCATGATGCGGGTGATGAGTTCGATGACCGCGGCCTTGCCGCGGCGCGGCTCGTAGATGTCGAGATGCTCGACCGGTCCGGTGAGCTTCCAGTCGACATCGTCGGCAAGGATGGCGTCGAGCAGCGCGGCATCGCGCGTCAGGTAAGCCCGATACAGCTCGGCCACGAACGGCGGCAGCTCGCGGTCATGCAGACGGGCCGGCAGCGCGAGAGCGCTGAGGGTCTCGGTCATAACGTCACCACATCCTTCGGCGCCGCCACAGTCGCGCAGAAATATGGGTCGATGAGGTGGCCGACCAATTGCTCGGCCATGCCGAAGGTGTCGGCGACGCCCTTCAGCGAGATCACCTTGCCGCCGCTGAACACCACGAAAATCGCTGTCTGATAGGTCAGGATGCGGCCGGTATCCTTCTGCACCGAAGCGATGTTGTTGATGATCGCCGCCTTGTCGCCGTCGATGACGATTTCCTCGGGCTCGAAGCGCTTGACCGCGAACATCGACGGCACCAGACGGGCCATGTAATCGACCACGGCGGCCTTGCCGCGCCGGTAGCCGCAAAAGCTGAATATCTCCACCGGACCGGACATCAGCCATTCGACATCGTCGGCAAGGCAGTGCGCCAGCCGCACCGGATCGCGCGAAGCCAGCGCTTCGTAAAAGGCCTGCACGTCGGCGCGGGATACAGGTTCAGCCATGACGGTCTACCATCCAATTCCGAACGATGGCCGTAAAATCCTTATTTTTGGTGACGCACTCCGCCCGGCACCGGTGCGGCGCCTTAATCTTTCGTTAGGCCCGTTGCCGGCGCATCGCGACGGCGGCCGGTGCCTCAAACCGGGATAACGGTGTCGTCGGCATTGCCCTGCACCCGCCCCGGCTCGGTCACCAGTGCGATCCGGCATCCGGTGATCTGTTCCAGCGCGTCGAACGAATCGCAGACCGCACGCATGGCGATCAGCTTGCCGCCCTGGAACTGCAGGAAATGGGCGAAGGCGACGCGGATCGCGCGCATGGTCTCGCGCTGGAAGGCGCAGAGCCGGCCGGCCATTGCGGCGTGATCGCCGTCGACCAGCACATGCTCGAATTCGAAGCCGGTCAGCCGCTGGTAGCAGGGAATGATCCGGGTCACGAGCTCGATGACCTCCGGCTTGCCGCGCCGTGCCCCGAACAAGTCCACCCAGTCGGCCGGTCCGGAGATCAGCCAGGTCACCTCGTCATGCAGCACGGCCTCGAGCCGCAGCGCATCGCCGGAAAGATAGGCGTCGTAGAACGCCCGGACCCAAGGCGGCGTGCGCGCCAGCGCTTCCATGCCCTCGGGCCCGGTCACGGCAGCACCACTTTGCGAAACCGATCCGCCAGGGGCGCGTGCCGGGGATCGATCATGATCTGGACGTCCTGAAGCTGATCGAGAAGGCCGAATGTGTCCGCCACCGCCAGCAAGCTGGCCACCTTGCCGCCCCGGACGGTGACGAAATGCGCGCAATGGAAGGCAAGAATTCGTTCCGACCCTTGCTCTGTGGCGGTCATCTTGCTGAATGACGCCGCACGGTCGCCGTCGATCAGCAGCGCCTCCAGCTCCATGCGCCGGATCGAAAACAGCGCAGGCGCGCGACGGGCAAAATGCTCGATCACCGCCGCCTTGCCGCGCCAGCGTCCGCAAAACGGAAACACATCGACCGGCCCCGGGAAAATCCAGTCGACATCGTCGGACAGATAGTCGAGAACCGTTTGGAAATCCCGCGCGGCGTAAGCTTTGAAAAAGCCATTCACGAGACCTGGCGGGACTTGCGCCTCCATTTGTCCGCTCCCTCATTCCGCGGACACAGTCGGACAAAATTCCTTATTTTTGGTGATCGACGATAAACACGCGCAATACCTGTAGATCGCCACCTTCCTCGCCGGCACCGATCGGCCGTTAAGCGCGACACCCGGCCGGCGTCGAATCTGCAAACATTCCGTGCTAAAGCGCCGCCGCCATGACCAGCCTTCCTGTTTCAGCCGCCGCCGACGCCCCCGGGGATATCCTGTCCTCCGCGCGCCGCCTTCTCTCTGTGTACGAAAAAGCAGGCTATGCGCGGACCCATCCCGGTATCCTGCAACCGGCAGAGCCGTTTCTTGACCTCTCGGGTGAAGACATCCGCGCCCGCATCTTCCTGACCGCCGGCCGCTCCGGCGAGGAATTGTGCTTGCGGCCCGACTTCACAATTCCGGTTTCGCGCGACTATCTCGCCTCCCCCGCCGCCGGAGCGCCGCAGGGCTATTGCTATCTGGGGCCGGTGTTTCGCGACCGCGGAGCGCTGCCTGGGGAATTCCTGCAAGCCGGGATCGAATCCTTCGGACGCGCCGACAAGGCCGCCGCCGACGCCGAAACGCTGGCGCTCGGGCTCGCCGCCACCGCACATTTCGGACACCACACGCCCGAGATCCGCATTGGCGACGTCGGATTGTTTACCGCGCTCGTCGCCGCGCTCGACCTCGCCCCGGCGTGGAAGCGCCGCCTTGTGAAGGATTTCAACCGCAAGGCATCGCTGGCGCAGGATCTCGAACGCCTGACCCTGAGCAGCGGCAACGGCAAGGCGGATTACCAGGGCGTGCTGGCCGCGCTCGCGGGGTCCGATCCGAAAGCGGCCCATGCCCTCGTCACCGATCTTTTGTCGATCGCCGGCATTTCGGCGGTCGGCGGACGCTCGGTCGGCGAGATTGCCGACCGCTTTCTGGAGCAAGCGACGCTCGGCGCGTCGGCCACGCTGCCGCGCGAGACCCGTGCTTTGGTGGAACGCTTCCTGTCGATCAACGGCAATCCGGTCGATGCAGCGGCGGCGATGCGCACGCTCGCGAAAGAGGGGAAGCTCGCGCTCGACGCCGCGCTCGATCTGTTCGAAAGCCGCAACGCGCAGATGAAGACGGGCGGCATCGATCTGTCGCGGGTGGCGTTCTCCTGCGCCTTCGGCCGCGGCATGGATTACTACACCGGCTTTGTGTTCGAACTGACCGACGGCAAGGCAAACGAGCCGCTGGTCGCCGGCGGCCGCTACGACGATCTGCTGACGCGGCTTGGATCGCCGATGCCGATCCCGGCAATCGGCTTCTCGGTGTGGATCGAGCGGCTGTCGGATCTGGATACAGGAGGCGCAGCATGAGCGCGCCGCTGATCCTGGCGGTGCCCGCAAAGGGCCGGCTGCAGGAGAATGCGGAAGCATTCTTCGCACGGGCGGGACTGAAACTCGTCAAGCCGCGCGGTGCGCGCGACTATCGCGGCGCCATCGACGGCATGGACGGCGTCGAGATCGCCTATCTGTCGGCCTCCGAAATCACCGCGCAGCTCGCGCAAGGCGCCGCGCATCTCGGCGTGACCGGCGAGGATCTGGTGCGCGAGATGATGCCGGATGCGGACGCGCGCGTGATCCTGCTGGATGGGCTGGGCTTTGGCCATGCCAATGTCGTGGTGGCGGTGCCGCAGGCCTGGATCGATGTCCGTTCCATGGCCGATCTGGACGACGTCGCCACCGCCTTCCGGCTCAGGCATAACCGCAAGATGCGGGTCGCCACCAAATACGTGAATCTCACCCGCGCCTTCTTCGCGCAGCACGGCATCGCCGATTACCGGATCGTGGAAAGCCTCGGTGCGACCGAGGGCGCACCCGCCGCCGGTACGGCAGAGTTGATCGTGGACATCACGACAACCGGCAACACGCTCGCAGCGAACGCCCTGAAAGTGGTCGACGACGGCACGATGCTGCGCTCGCAGGCCAATCTGGTCGCCGCGCGCGGCGCCGACTGGAATGCGGCGACGCTCGATACCGCGCGCCGGATTCTCGACCGGCTCGCGAGCCAGGCGCGCGAGCGTGCCTTCCGCGAGATGCGCACGCGCTTTTCAGGCTGCGATGACGCTCTTCTTGCGCTTGCGCGCGAAACATTCGGCATTGTGACGCCGTTCGGCGGCCCGACATCGTCCGGGATGCTGACGCTGCATTGCCCGCCGGATCAGGTTTTCGCGCTCGCCGATTTCCTGCGCGAGAAGGGCGCACAGGCGATTTCGGTATCCGAGATTGACTACGTGTTCACGCAGGACAACCCGCTGTTCCAGAGGCTGACGGCGGCGCTGTAAGCCTGCACTGCGCCAGATCCCTGAGGTGTACGGCGCCAAGCCCAGCCGCCCGCCGCGGTCCGCAGCGCACCAAGACCAAGCGTAACGCGTTTTTCGAGCGACGGGATACCGCGCTCACGCCCCGCGCGGCGGCGCACCGAGATTCTCGCGGAAGAACGCAATTGTCCGCTCGAAGGCGAGATCGGCCGCGGCCTTGTTGTAGCGCGCAGCCCCGGTGTCGTTGTTGAAGGCGTGCTGCGTGCCCGGATAGATGTGGATGGTGTAGCGCTTGTTGTTGGCCTTCAGGGCTTCCTCGTAAGCGGCGATCCCGGCATTCACGCCCTCGTCGTTCTCGGCGTAATGCAAAAGCAGCGGCGCGCGGATGTTCGGCACCTGGGCAGCGGGAATCTGGCGTCCGTAATAGGCGACGCCGGCGTCGAGTTCGGGACTCGCGGCGGCAAGCCGGTTGACCATCAGCCCGCCGAAACAATAGCCGACCGCGCCGACCTTGCCGGTGGATTCGGGATGCTTTTTCAGAAAGTCCACCGCAGCGACCAGCGCCGCCACGGCATCGTCCTGGTTCATCTTCGGGTGGAGCGCACGCGCCTCGTCTTCGTTCGGCGGCGTGCCGCCCACGAGCGACAGCAGATCGATCGCATAGGCGAGAAATCCTTCCAGCGCGAAACGCCGCGCCACATCCTCCAGATGCGGATTGAGGCCGCGGTTTTCGTGGATCACCAGCACGACCGGGCGTTTGGCGTCACCCTTCAGGCGGGTGAGATAGCCGTCGATCTTGCCCTTCGCTGAATCGAAGGCGACGCGCTGCGAGTTCAGCCGGTCGTCATTGGCGGGAACGATCGCAGCCTTTGCGTAATCATTCTGCAGGAGCGGCAGCAGCGCCGCCGCCGCGGCGGTGGAACCGGCAAGCTGTGTCAGCTTGTCGAGGAAGGCGCGGCGGCTCATGCCGCCATGGGTGAAGCGGTCGTAGAGATTGATAATGCGCTGGTCCATGGGTCCTCCCGGCCTCTCACCGGACAAACCCCGCAGAGCCGGTTGCCATTCCTCGTGACGATGATTGCAAGGCGACCAGGCATCTGCCTAGCATTTATGCAGACTTCAGCTGTAGAATGCAGTCAGGCGGAAATGCCGCGGAAATGAGCTGGCCTGCAATTTGCTTGCAAATGACGCTTCACAACAATCAGCGGGAGAGTGTCATACGACGTCGGGATTTCACGAAAATTGCTTTAGCCGGTGCGGCTGCGACGGTGGCGGCGCCCGCGGTGGTGCGCGCACAGACCACCTTCAACTGGAAAATGACCAGCTTTTACGGTCCGAATGCGGCCTTCTATTCGACCGGGCCGGGCGGCGCCAAGGACCTCGCCAGGCGGATCGAGGAGATGTCGAATGGCCGCATCAAGATCCAGTTCTTCGGCGCGGGCGAACTGATCCCGGCGGCGGAAGGCTTCGACGCGGTGTCGTCCGGCACCGTCGAGATGAACTACGCCAATTCCTATTTCTGGACCGGCAAGAGCTTCGCCGCGCAGTACTTCACCGCGGTCCCCTTCGGCCTCAATTTCCAGGGTTATAATGGCTGGATGTTCGACGGCGGCGGCCTTGAACTCTGGCGCGAGGTCTATGACCGCTTCAATCTGGTGCCGTTCGTCTGCGGCAATACCGGCGTGCAGATGACCGGCTGGTTCAAGAAGCCGATCGAGAAGCCGGAAGACCTGCAGGGGCTGAAGATGCGCATCCCGGGACTTGCCGGCCGCGTCTACAAGGAACTCGGCGTCGACTCCCGGCTGATCGCGCCGGGCGAAATCTTCCCCTCGCTGGAACGTGGTGTGATCGACGCGGCGGAATTCGTCGGACCGTATCTCGACCGCCAGCTCGGGCTGCAGAAGGTGGCGAAATATTACTACACCACCGGCTGGCACGAGATGGCGACGGCGAGCGAACTCACCATCAACAAGGCCAAGTGGAATTCGCTGCCGCCCGACCTGAAGGCGATCGTGGAGAATGCCTGCCTCGCCTGCAACACCATCAGCGAGGCCTGGTGCCAGAAGAACAACGCGGAGGCGATGGAAGACCTGGTGAAGAACCAGGGCGTGATTGCGCAGCCGCTGCCCGACTCGGTGGTCAAGGCACTGCGAGCCGCCACCGACAAGATTCTTGCGGAAGCCGTAGCCAAGGATGCGGTCACCAAGAAGGTCCACGACTCCTACATGGCCTACAAGGCCAAGTACGACGCCTGGGCCGACCTTAGCGAAACCGTCTATCACACCAAGATCCGGAAGGCCTGATTGCACGCAGCCGAAAAGCTGGCCGGCGGGATCGACGCTTTCACCGATCTCGTCGGCCGCATCACGTCATGGCTGGCGCTCGGCATCGCGCTCGTGATGGGCGCGAACGTGCTGCTGCGCTACGCCTTCTCCATTGGCTTCATCTGGGCGCAGGAACTGGAATGGCACATTTTCGTGCCGATCTGTCTGTTCGGCATGTCCTATGCGCTTTTGCACAAGGAGCATGTGCGGGTCGACGTGGTGTTCCAGTATTTCTCCGCGCGCAACAAGCGCCGTGTGGAAATTCTGTCGGCGCTGATCTCGATGGCGTTCTGCCTCGTCGTGATCCGGCTCTCGATCCCGTATGTCTACCAGTCCTGGTCGATCGGCGAGGGCACCGCCAATCCCGGCGGCATCGACTATCGCTACATCGTCAAATCCCTGATCCCGATCGGCTTTGCGATCCTGTTCCTGCAATCGCTGTCGGAAGCGATCAAAAGCTATCTTGAATTGCGGAAGGCGTGATGCCGTACGTTGAAGTCCTCGCCATCTGCATGCTGGTGTCGTTCTTCGTGCTGCTCATGGCCGGCATCCCGGTGGGGCTCACGCTTGCCACTTCGGGGCTGGTGTTCGGCTATCTCGGCTTCGGCAGCCTGCTGTTCAATCTTCTGCCGGGCCGCATCTTCGGGGTGGTCACCAACCAGACCCTGATCGCCATCCCGCTCTTCGTCTTCATGGGAATGATGCTGGAGAAATCCAAGCTCGCCGAAGACCTGATGGATGTGATCGGCCATCTGGCGGGTTCGCTGCGCGGCGGGCTCGGCATCGGCATCGTGGCGGTCGGCGTGCTGCTCGGCGCCACCACGGGAATCGTCGGCGCGACGGTGGTGACGCTCGGCCTCCTGATGCTGCCCGGCATGCTCCGCCGCGGATATGATCCGGGTCTTGCCTGCGGCGTGATCTGCGCCTCCGGCACGCTCGGCCAGATCATCCCGCCAAGTCTGATCCTCATCCTGCTCGCCGACATCCTCAACCTGTCGGTCGGCACGCTATTCGCAGCGGCGATGGTTCCGGGTCTGCTGCTCGCGGGAATCTATGTGCTCTACATCCTGGCGCTTGGCGTGCTGCGTCCTGATTTCGTGCCGGCCTTCACCGCCGAGGAACGCGCATCGATTTCACGCGCGGAACTGATGCGCAAGCTGTTCAAGGTGGTGGCGCCGCCGGTCGGCCTCGTTGCCGCAGTTCTCGGTTCCATCATCGCAGGAATCGCCGCGCCGTCGGAGGCGGCGTCCATGGGCGCGCTCGGCTCGATCGTGGTCGCCGCGATCGGCGGACGGCTGTCCTTGCGGGTGTTGCGCGAGACCGCGCAGGCCACCACCAAGATCACCGCGATGATGATGTTCATTCTGATCTGCGCCCAGGCCTTCGCGCTCGCGTTCCGCGGCCTGCAGGGCGAGAAGATCGTTCACGACCTGTTTGCGTTCCTGCCGGGCGGCATCAATGCCGACGTCTGGTTTTTGATGGCGATCATCTTCATCCTCGGCTTCTTCATCGAATGGATCGAGATTTCATACATTGCGGTGCCGCTGTTCCTGCCGGTTTTTCTGCAGGCCAATGTCGATATGGTGTGGCTGGCGATCCTGATCTGCGTGAATTTGCAGACCTCGTTCCTGACGCCGCCGTTCGGATGGGCGTTGTTCTTCCTGCGCGGTGTCGCGCCGCCCGAGGTCGCGACCGGCGATATCTACCGCGGCGTACTTCCGTTCATCGCCATGCAGGCCATAGCGCTGGCGGCTGTCTTCATGTATCCGGGCCTTGCCACCTGGCTGCCTCGGGTCATCGGCTGGTGATGCCCATCCCGGCGCGGTAATCTGCAATTCGCGCCGCGAGCGCGCGAGCAGGACCGGATGCCCGCCTGCGCGGGCAAGAGCGGGCAAGAGCGGGCAAGAGCGGGCAAGAGCGGACAAGCGCATGCCGGATATCACCCGACGCGATTTTCTTGACGGCTGCGCGCTCGCGATCGCGGCGGGACTGACGCCTGCGGCGCAGCTTGCCGCGGCGCAGACCGGAGAAGACCCGCCGGCGCGTGGCGGACTGCGCGGGCATCATCCAGGATCGTTCGAGGCCGCCCATGCGATGCGCGACGGCGAAATCCCGGACTTTGCCGCCCGTCCGATCGAGGAGGACTACGATCTGGTGGTGGTCGGCGCCGGCATCAGCGGACTTGCCGCGGCGTATTTCTACCGCAAGACGCGGCCTGACGCGCGCATCCTGATCCTCGACAATCATGACGATTTCGGAGGCCACGCCAAGCGCAACGACTTCACCATCGATGGCCGGATGCTGCTGGGCTATGGCGGCAGCGAATCCCTGCAATCGCCCAAGGCGCTGTGGAGCCCGGTGGCGATGGGCCTCTTGCAGGAGCTTGGCGTCGATGTGAACCGCTTCGAGACTGCGTTCGAGCGCAAGCTATACCCTTCGCTCGGATTGTCACGCGGGGTGTTCTTTCCGCGCGAAAGTTTCGGCCGCGACGTGCTGGTGACCGGCGATCCAACTCACACAGCCGCCGACGATCTCGGGCCGGACCTTCTCAATGCACGACCTGTCTCCGAATTCGTCGCGGAGTTCCCGCTCGACGCTGCCGAAAAGGCGCAGCTGCTGGCGCTGTACGATACGACGCGCGATCCGCTCGCCGGCAAGAACCGTGCGGAGAAGGAAGAACTGCTGGAGACAACCAGCTACCGCGATTACCTGACGAAAATCTGCGGGTTGAGCGAGCGCGCCGCGAACTGTTTCCACGGCCGCTCGCTGGATTTTCTGGCGCTGGCAAGCGACATGATATCGGCCGGGAGCGCGCGCGAGATGGGGCTGCCCGGCTTTGCCGGACTGAACCTGCCGGACGATGCAAGCCCCGAACGCGACGAGCCCTATATCCACCATTTCCCGGACGGCAATGCCTCAATCGCGCGTTTGCTGGTGCGCGCGCTCGTTCCGGGCGCGGCGGACGGCCAGACCATGGACGACATCGTGCTGGCGCGCTTTCGCTATGACGCACTGGACCGGCGCGACAATCGCGTGCGCATTCGCCTGTTGGCGACCTGTATCCATGTGAAGGACGGCAAGGACGGCGTCGAACTCGCCTATGTCCGGAACGGGGAGCTGCATCGCGTCGCTGCGTCCCGCGCCATCCTTGCCGGCTTCAATTCGGCGATTCCCTACATGATGCCGGACCTGCCGGAGCCGCAGCGCAATGCGCTCCTGCACAATGTCAAGGCGCCGCTGGTCTATACCAAGGTTGTGGTACGCAACTGGGAGCCATGGGTCAGGCTTGGCGTGCACGAAATTGCCGGACCGATGTCGTTTCATTGCCGGGTCAAGCTCGACTATCCGGTGAGTCTTGGCGGGTATCGGCATCCGCGCACGCCCTCCGAACCGATCGGGCTGCATCTCGTGCATGTGCCGGCCGAAAGCAATCCGGGGATGGACGACCGCGACATGTTCCGGATCGGCCGCATGAAGCTTCTTGAGATGAGCTTTGCCGATTTCGAGGATCGCATCCGCGACGAACTCGACCGCATGCTGGGTCCGGGCGGCTTTTCCGGCGGACGCGACATCGCGGCGATCACGGTGAACCGGTGGGCCCATGGCTATGCCTATGGCGGCAATTCGCTGTTCGATCCGCCGGATTCACAACAAATCATGCTGCGCGCCCGCAAGCCGTTCGGCCGCGTCGCCATCGCCAATTCCGATGCCGGCTGGAGCGCCTATGCGCATGCCGCGATCGACCAGGCGCAACGCGCCGTGGACGAGGTAACAGAGAGAAATAATCCGGACACCGTTCGTCCCCGCGAAAGCGGAGACTGAGCGAGACAATGCCGTTGGATTTCCCGCTTGCACGGGAATGAACGGAGTGTGCCGCAGACCCATGGGCGGCGCTTCATTTCCCCTTATACGCATTCGCCAGCGCATTCACATTGGCGTCGAACAGCGCGATGTAATCCTCGGTGTTCGGCAGCATCCCGATGCTGCCGGCGAGTTGCACCACCGTGGCGCCGGTACGTTCCGCAAGCATATTGGAATGCCGCTCCGGCTGGTTCGCCTCGGCCAGGATGAAGCGGATCTTCTTGTCCTTCATCAGCTTCGCGAGCTGTCCGATC
>NZ_JBKBVB010000120.1:0-13128 GCF_046289595.1 Pseudorhodoplanes sp. | reverse complement strand
CCCCCTACCCGTAGTGTGGTTTGTGGGTGTGTGTGCCCGCCCGAGTGCAGCTCGCCCGGCTTTTCTGCCCCCTCTCCCACGCGACCCACGGCATGGATCAGCGGAAAATTCTTCAACAGCAATTCGTCGTCGGTCACCGCCTCGATCCAGGCGTCATGGCGTTCGGCGAGCAGCCGCGTCGCTTCGTGCAGTTCGGCCGGACCCATGTCGTTCGACGGCGTATTGATGAGATCGCGCGCCAGCGCCACGCCTTCGCCGATCCGCGACAGATCGGCGGCATCGACGCCGTCGGGGCAGACCAGCGTAACGGATTTCGCGGCGCGCTTGCGGTATCGCTCGAACCGGTAGGTACCCAGCGCAAAGGCCAGCGCCGCGAGCCGGGCGTCATGCGGCGCATTGGCGAAGCGATATGTCCCCGCCGGAATCAACCCGGGCAATTTGCCCGCAAGCAGCAGATCGGCCGATGCCGCCTCGTCCTCCAGACCGAATATGACCCCACCGATCCCGCTATCGGACCCCGGCAGCACGAAATGCGAACCGGGCTTGGGATCGAACCCCGCCGCTTCGGCAAAGCCGCGCGCAGACGGTGTCAGACTCTCCCGGATCGCGGGCCAGTTCGACTTGGTGACAAACCAGATGGGGATGGCGGTGCCGCGGCCCGAATCTGCAAAGACTGGATGCATGGCGCTTCTTATCGGGTCGGCGGCGGCTTCGCCAAGGGCCTGCTGACGGCCGCTCTTAACCAGCCGTTAGGGTTAACGCTTTATTGAATGGGGCGGTCAGCGGCGGTCACCGCCGCCGTTCGAGGCGCGCCATGTATCGTACGACGTTCAAGCCCGGCTTTTTCAATCCCCGCCGTTCCAGGCTCCGCCTGCTCGCCAGCGCCGCCGTGCTGTCGGCGCTGATGCTCGGCGGCTGCCAGACCGCCCAGATGACGACCACGGCCGGCGTGAGCGAACCGGCGGCACCGCGAACCGAAGCCGACTGGCGCCGGGAATCCCAGATCTGGGGCGAGCGCTACCGCAAGAACCCCGCGGACCCGCAGGCCGCTATCCGCTATGGCCAGGCGCTTCGCGCCCTCGGCCAGCGCGCCCAGGCCGTCGCGGTTCTTGAACAATCCTCGATTCAGAATCCCAAGAATATGGCGGTCCTCGGTGCCTATGGCCGCGCGCTCGCAGATGCCGGACAATTGCCGCAGGCCCTCGACGTGCTGAGCCGCGCGCATACCCCCGATCAACCCGACTGGCGCATCCTGTCGGCGCAAGGCGCGGTGCTGGACCAGATGGGGCGGCATGACGAGGCCCGGCGCCATTACTTCAGCGCCCTCAGGATCGTGCCCGACGAGCCGTCGGTGATGTCCAATCTCGGCCTGTCCTATGCGTTGTCGAAAAACCTGAGCGAGGCCGAAGAGACGTTGCGGCGCGCCCACACGCTCAACAGCAACGAGCCGCGCGTGCGTCAAAATCTGGCGCTGGTGATCGGCCTGCAGGGGCGCTTCCAGGAGGCCGAGCAGATCGCGCGCGCCGACCTGTCGCCGGAGGAGGCGAGCGCGAACCTCAATTACCTTCGCAACATGCTGGCGGCCGAAAAGAGCAACAAGGGTAAGCCGCCGGCACGGCCGGTGCGTCAGGCCGCGAACAATTCGTAACGCGCCTGAGCCCTTCGGCTTTTATCGAATCGCGAATGGCTTGCGCGCTGGCGCGGTGACGCGCTTTCCTGACGCGAACCGGCGCCCGCCTCGCTCCACAATGCGTTAGTCTAGTTCAGCGCCATCACGCGGATCGCTGCCGGTCCGAGAATGACGATAAACAGGACCGGCAGAAAGAACAGGATCATCGGAACCGTCAGCTTCGGGGGCAGCGCCGCCGCCTTCTTCTCGGCTTCGGCCATGCGCATGTCGCGGTTTTCCTGCGCCAGCACGCGCAAGGTGTGGGCGAGCGGCGTGCCGTAGCGCTCCGCCTGCTGCAGCGCGACGCAGACCGACTTCACGCCCTCCAGATCGGTCCGCCTGGCGAGGTTGTCATAGGCCTGACGCCGGTCCGGCAGATAGGACAGTTCGGCCGTGGTCAGGGTGAGTTCCTCGGCCAACGGAATCGACTGAGAGCCGATCTCGTTCGAGACCTTCCTGAAGGCAGCCTCGATCGACATGCCGGACTCCACGCAAATCAGCAAAAGGTCCAGCGCATCCGGAAAGGCACGGCGGATCGACAATTGCCGCTTCTGGATCTTGTTCTTCAGAAACAGCCACGGCAGATGCATGCCAAGATAG
The DNA here is from genome assembly GCF_046289595.1 of Pseudorhodoplanes sp. Taxonomy (GTDB): domain Bacteria; phylum Pseudomonadota; class Alphaproteobacteria; order Rhizobiales; family Xanthobacteraceae; genus Pseudorhodoplanes. The sequence continues at coordinate 10,859 of NZ_JBKBVB010000120.1, read as the reverse complement.
GTCGCGAACAGGCAGATGCCGAGCTTGATTGTGACCGGCTTGTCGAGCTGCAGAATGAAAAAGACATACAGCACCGACAGCACCAGCGCCGCGATCGGCGTCACCATCCGGAAGAACAGATAGGTGAGATAGGGCGCCTCGCCGCGATAGCCGGCCTGGATCAGTTTTTCCCGCGCCTCCTCCTGGCCGACCCATTTGGCGAGCTGGAAACTGTCGACCGCGCGCTGGACGAATTGCTTCGGAGTCTGCCGCAGCGAAATCTTCTCTCCGCGCGCCATGCGTTCGCGTTCGCGCTGGCGGATCTTCTCGCGCTCGAGCGCCACGGCCTTCATCCGCTTCGGCAGCGGGTCGGAAGCCAAGAGCGGCATGGCGACCGTCAGCACCGTCGCGACCGCGGCGATGCCCGCGAGAATCATCGCGAGCAACCGGGTGTCGTGAAGGATGCCGATGAGAATCTGATACATGACCCGCTCAGAAATCGAAATTGATCATCTTCTTCATCACCATGACGCCGATCGACATCCACATTGCGCTGCCCACCAGAAGCAATTGTCCGGTCGGATGGGTCCAGAGCAGCTCGATGTAGGTCGGGCTGGTCAGCCAGACGAGACCCATCACGGCCGGCGGCAGCGAACCGATGATGGCGGCCGACGCCTTTGCCTCCATCGACATCGCCTGGATCTTCGCCTTCATCTTCTTGCGCTCACGCAAAACCTTCGAGAGATTGCCCAGCGCCTCGGACAGGTTACCGCCCGCCTTTTGCTGAATGGCGATCACGATGCCGAAGAAGTTGGCTTCCGGCAGCGGCATCCGTTCGTAGAGCTTGCCGCAAGCCTCGCCGAGCGGAATACCGATGGTCTGGGTTTCGATAATGGCCCGGAACTCGCTCTTGACCGGCTCCTGGCCTTCGTTCGCCACCATCTTCAGGCTGTCGATCAGCGGCAGCCCGGCCTTGATGCCGCGCACGATGACGTCGACCGCATCGGGAAACGTCGCCAGAAACCGTTTCTCGCGCCGGTTTTTCAGGAAACTCAGCATCCAGAACGGCAAACCGAACGCTCCGGCAAACCCAAAGCCCACAGCGGCAAGCAGAGGCATCCGCGACCACAGCATCAGCAGGAATGCAGCGAGGCCCATGCCTGCGGAGATCATGACGAATTGCCGCGTCGACAGGTCGAGTCCGGCACGTTCGATCCGCTGGCTGAGCGTCGGCCTTGCATTCTTGCGTTGACGCAGTTCGAGATCGCGCAGCGATTCCTCGACCTGCTCGCGTCGCGATTTTTGCGTCGCCCGCGCGGCACGCTGGACTGGCTGCGTCTGTATGGTATTGGCCAGCCGCTGTTCGACCTTGCGTTCGCCGGACAGCAGCGGATAAAGGAACACCCAGGCCAGGCCGCCGACCGCAACGGTCGCAAGCACCGCCAACACGATCTGCTGGTTGGCAAGGTCGAACATCGTCACGCCATTGCCTCGTCTTCGGCCTGCGCGCTCGCATCGAGCGCGGCCGCGAGCCGCCGCTCTTCGCCGTAATATCGGGCGCGATCCCAGAATCTCGGGCGGCCGATCCCGGTCGAACGGTGCCGCCCGATCAGATTGCCGTGGGCGTCTTCACCCAGCATCTCGTAGACAAACAGATCCTGCGTGATGATGACATCGCCTTCCATACCCAGCACTTCGGTAATGTGGGTGATGCGGCGCGAGCCGTCGCGCAGGCGCGCAGCCTGAACGATGACATCGACCGACGAGCAGATCATCTCGCGGATGGTCTTCGACGGCAGCGAGAAGCCGCCCATTGTGATCATCGACTCGATACGCGACAGCGCTTCGCGCGGGGAGTTGGCGTGCAGCGTGCCCATCGAGCCGTCGTGACCGGTATTCATCGCCTGCAGGAGGTCGAACGCTTCGGGTCCGCGCACTTCGCCGACGATGATCCGTTCGGGACGCATACGCAGACAGTTCTTGACGAGGTCGCGCATGGTCACCTGGCCCTCGCCCTCCAGATTCGGCGGCCGGGTTTCGAGGCGCACCACATGCGGCTGGTGAAGCTGCAATTCGGCGGCATCCTCGCAGGTGATGACGCGCTCGTCGTCATCGATGAACTGCGTCAGACAATTCAGAAGCGTGGTCTTGCCGGAGCCGGTGCCGCCCGAGACAATGGTATTGACCCGGCAACGCCCGATGATCTTGAGAATCTCCGCGCCCTCCGGCGTGATCGAGCCGAACTTGACGAGGTTATCGAGCCGCAACTTGTCTTTCTTGAACTTGCGGATCGTGAGCGCGGGCCCGTCGATGGCGAGCGGCGGCACGATCGCATTGACGCGCGAGCCGTCCGGCAAGCGCGCATCGCAGATCGGCGAGGCCTCGTCGACGCGGCGGCCGACCTGGCTGACGATCCGCTGGCAGATGTTCAGAAGCTGCTGGTTGTCGCGGAAGCGAATTCCGGTCTTGTGGATCTTGCCGGCGACTTCGATATAGACCGTGCCCGATCCGTTCACCATGATGTCGGCGATATCGTCGCGCGCCAGCAAGGGCTCGAGCGGGCCGTAACCAAGCACGTCGTTGCAGATATCGTCGAGCAGCTCTTCCTGCTCGGATATCGACATCACCACATTCTTGATGGCGATGATTTCGTTGACGATGTCGCGGATTTCTTCCCGGGCCGCATCGCCATCGAGCCTGGCCAGCTGCGCAAGATCGATCGCCTCGATCAGCGCGCCGAAAATCTTGCTCTTGACCTCGTAATAGCTGTCCGAGCGGCGGCTGTCGGTCGCGGTCGCAGGCACGGTCTTTTGCGGCGCCGAGGGCACCGGCAGCACCTGCGCGCCAAGGCCGGATGAGGGCAACGGCGCGCGCCCGTCGCTGGACGGAGCGGGCCCGGACGGCGCGATCGGCGGAGAGGGCTGGCTAGGCGGGACCGGCGGGTTCGGCGCCGCCACGGGCGCCATGGCCGCTGCAGCCCCGGCGGGGGGGACTGACGCTGGACCGTGGGCGTTACGCTTCCCAAACACGACAGGCGAACTCCGGGTTACGCTTTCTTACGGAATTTCTCGAGCAGCGGCGTGAACAGACCGGACTTGACCTTTCGCACCTCGGTGCGTCCGGTCATGAGCTGGGCGAGATGGCGGAACGTCTCGGCGATCTTGTGATTGCCGGCGACCTCGGCGATCATCTGGCCGTTATTTGCCGCAGTGCCGAAGATCTGCGGCTCGAATGGGATGATCGCAGCCGGCGCGTCGTCGAGCGCCTTGGCAAAATCCGCCGGCTTTATTTCCGGACGTTTCGGAACGCCCACCTGATTGAGCGCATAGAACGGCCGATGATCGTTGACCCGCGCCGCCTTCAGATAGTCCACCAGATTTTTCGCGTTGCGCAGATTGGCGAGGTCCGGCGCGGCCACAACAAGAATGTCGTCGGCGGCCAGCAGGGTGCGCTGGGTCCAGCCGGTCCATTGATGCGGCACGTCGAGTACGATGCACGGAACCGAGGCGCGCAGCGAATCGAAGATCGAATCGAATGCATTGGCGCCGAAATCATAGACCCGGTCGAGCGTCGCCGGCGCCGCGAGCAAACTCAGGTTATCCGAACATTTCGACAGCAGCCGATCGACGAAATTCGTGTCGATGCGCTCCGGCGAGAAGACTGCATCGGCGATGCCCTGCGGGGGATCCTGGTTGTAGTCGAGGCCGGCTGTGCCGAACGCAAGATCGAGGTCGGTAACGACTGCGTCGAGCGACAGGTCGCGCGCGATAGACCAGGCGACATTGTGAGCGACAGTGGATGCGCCGACGCCGCCCTTGGCGCCAACAACCGCGATGATGCGCCCAACCGGCTTGGCGTCCGGCGCCGAATACAACCCGCAGACCGAGCGGACAATATCGAGCGTGTTGACGGGAGCGATCATGTAGTCGCTGACGCCGCGACGGACCAGTTCGCGATAAAGCGCCACGTCGTTGTGACGGCCGATCACGATGACCCGGGTGCCGGGATCGCAAAGATCGGCAAGCGCATCGAGTCCGGCGAGAAGGACATCCGGACGCGCTTCCGATTCCAGAATGATCACGTTTGGCGTGGGCGATGCGCGATAGGCTTCCGCCGCCGCAGTCATGCCGCCCATCTGAATTTTCACATGCGCCTTGTCGAGCCGGCGGTCCTCGCCTGCCGACTGCACGGCGGCAGCGGTTTCGACCGCCTCGCAAAAGGCCTGCACCGAAATGCGCGGTGCCGGCGCGATATGTTCCTCGCGTGATGGCGCGTCGGCGGGCAGCTCGTCGGCCGCGTGCTGGAATGCGGTCCTCATCATCGGTTGACTTCGCTCACCTTGCCCTGGTCCTGCTTCGGATAAATCGTCTCGGGGCTCTGGCCCTGACGATATTTCTCCATCACGGTCGTGCGCCGCGAATTCCAGACCGGGCCTTCCGCCCGCGGCTGCACCAGATCGGCAGGATTGGCGACCATCGCCGCCAGGTTGCGCTGATTGGAACAGCCGAGATTCCAGAAATTGTAATTCTCGTTGTAGGAGGGGTCCGGGCTTGGTCCGATATCCTGGGGCCACAGACCGCACGGGCCGGCCTCGGCGACGATCTTCGAATAGCTCAGTTTGACCGTCGGGAATTTCGACTCGCTGTCCGGCGTATAGGGCCGCACCGCGACGCTTTGCATCGGGATGCCCGATGCTGCGAAGATTGAATTGATTTCGCGAACCGCCTGAGAGGCGGCAAACTGGTTTGCGGTTCCGGTCGGCACCTCGACCACCACGCCGCCGGTGGCCTCACCCTTCCAGACCTTGGCGAAGGCCAGGACTTCGGCACGCTGCACCGGGGTCAGCGAGCCACGGCTCTGACCGATGAAAACCTCCATCGAATGCGACCCGTCGCGCAGCGCGATCTTGTGACGCTGCCGGTAATCGTTCGGATAGCCGATCGTGTTCTCCGCAACATAGGGCCCCTTCGGGGTGACGGCGTTGCAGCCGGACAGAGCCGCAGCGGCAAGCACGACGCCAGCGAGGCGAAGTCCGGTTTTGGGTCTGTTTGCACCAGACACGAAGTTCTGCAGCATGCGTCGTCTCCCTGCCCCGGTCCTAGTCCAGAATGAAGCCGTATTGGCCGCGATACATCCGGTTCGGATCGACCTTTCCGGGGATGCCGTAAATCCTGTTCAGCCGGCCGAGAAACACGGTCGATGCATCGGCGGCATCGGCGAAGCCGTCGTCGGGCCGCGACAGATCCTTTGGCCGCACCGGACGCACCACATAGGGCGTGACAAGGATCATCAGCTCGGTCTGGCGGTTGACATAGTCGCGGCTCTTGAACAGCGCGCCGAGCACCGGAAGCTGCATCAGGCCCGGCAGCCCGTTGATCTGCTGCTTGGTCTGCTCGTGGATCATGCCGGCCATGGCAAGCGCGCCGCCTGACGGAATTTCAACCGTGGTCTCCGCGCGCCGCACGCGCAGCGACGGCACCGTGAAACCGGAGCTGATCAGCGAGGCCTCGGTCGACAATTCGGAGACTTCGGTCGTCACCTTGAGGCTGATCCGGCCCTCCGACAGCACAACCGGCGTGAAGCCGAGACTGATACCGAACTTCTTGAACTCGATGGTGGGCGTACAGGAATTGGTGCCCTGGCAGCTGACGCCGGTGACGACAGGAAATTCGCCGCCGGCCAGGAAGTTGGCCGACTCGCCGGAAATCGCCGTCAGGTTCGGTTCGGCGAGCAGGCGCATCACGCCGGCCCGCTCCATGGCGCGGATCACCGCGCCCAGGCGGGCATTCAGCATGCCGCTGGCCCGCGACGGATCGAGATTGGTGTTGAGCGGCGTACGCACGCCCTGGCTCGGGACGATCGCGGTGTTGGCGAGGTCCTGCCCGTAGGCGGTGAACGGCGTATCGGTATTGAAATTGACGACCGACGTGCCGCCGCCGACGCTGCCATAGAGATTGACGCCGAGCTGCTTGATGACCTCGCGCTGCACTTCGGCGACGGTGACCCGCAGATTGATCTGGTCGCGGCCCTTGACGGCGATGGCGTTCACGATCTTTTCGCCGGTCACGACAATCGGGCCGGTTCCGGCGCCCAGCAGACGGCTGGCGATTTCAAAGGCGCTTTGCGAATCGGCCTGGCTGTCGACCCACCCGCTCAGCACAACGCCGTCGGCGCCGAGCGCGTCGACGCGGATGTCGGCGCTCGGAATCGCATGGCGGATCGCCTCGCGGATGCCGTTGAGGTCGCGCTTCACCGCGATGTCGAAACCGGCCATCTGCTGGCCGTTGGCGTCGAAGAAAAAGATGCTGGTCTGTCCGACCTTGACCCCGATCATATAGGCGCGGCGCGCCGAGCGCACGACCGCATTGGCGATCGTCGGATCGGCAACCAGCACGTCCTTCACATCGCGCGGCAGGTCGATCACCACCGCCTTGCCGATCCCGAGCGATACCGGACGCGAGGTCGCATCGCTACCGGCGACGCTGATCACCGGCGTGCCGCGCATATCCGGCTCGGCCGCCCGCACCGCACCCGTCGCAACCGCGCTCAGCGATGCAGCCAGCAACAGCGCCCGGATCGTCGTCTGGTTCGACATGAAGCGGTTCCTTCCTTCGTCCTATTTCGCCGACGCCGGCGACGGTACGCCAAAGCGCACCATGTTCACGCCGGCGCGCCGCGCCGTCCCGTCCTCGTCCTCGCCGCCGCTTTTCTGGGTATCGACGATGCTGCGCAGGGCGAGCGACAGGGTTCCCATCTGCTTCGCCATGGTCAGCGTTTCCGCCTGGCCCGGCGTCAATTCCAGCGTCACCGTTCTGCCGACGACAACCTTCTGCCCGTGCTTGTCTTCCACGGTTTGGTCGATTGCCAGCACGCGGACATTGTTGATGATGGTCTCGCTGGTATGGCTTTCGACGCCGTTTCGTTTTTCCGCCTCGCGATCGCGGCGCGCCAGAATCACATCGACATGATCGCCCGGCACGACGAAGCCGCCGGCGCTGGTCTCGGCGTTGATCTCGGTCGCGACCGCCCGCATGCCGGCTGGCAGGATGGCGGACAGATAGCCCGCGGCATTGGCCTTGATCAGACGCGATTCCTGAATGGGCTCGCCGGCGAAAAACGTGCCGCCGCGCACCACCGAGCCTGCGATTTCCTGGATCGCATCCGGACGATTGGTTTTGCGGATGAAATTCGGTCCTGCCGACGCGGCGGGCCACATCTGCCAGCCGAGTTCCTCGGGCTTCACGGTCGTGCCCTGGCCGATATCGGCTTTTGCGACCAGCACATCGACGGTTTCCAGCTTGGCCACCGGCGGTGGCGGCGGCGCCTTTTCTCCGGAGCGGCCGGCGAGCAGAGCCGCGAGGCCGCCTGCGGCAACCGCAACTCCGAGTACGATGAGACGGGCGGCTTTCATACGCTGCACTTTCCACGAGATGACGCGACCGGCCCGACATGGCCGTGAGGGGGAGTTTCACCACCCAAAGGTCAATTCGTGGTTAATGAGCGGTTTGCAAACCAAGTTAATTTTGTCTTGAAGGCGCGCGCCCGCGCCTCTGCGCAGGTTTTGCGCCTGCCGGCGCGCCGGCTTCCGCAGTTACAGACCGAGCGGCCGCATCCAGACCGTTTGCGGATACACCGCGAGGGCACCGGCCGCGAGCGCAATACCGTAAGGCACCCCGGAATCGGCGCGATGCAGCCGCGCAGCCCAATCCTGGCGTTCCAGCAGGGCAGGCATCGGGATGTGACGATAGCGCAGGATGGCGAGCGTCAGCGCGCCGCCGATCAACGAGGAATAGACCAGATAATTCATCAGAGGATCGAAGCCGATCCACAGCGCGGTCGCAGCCGCAAGCTTGGCGTCGCCGCCGCCGATCCAGCCGCAGGCGAACAGCGTGAAGGTGATCAGAAGAACCGCCGAGCCCGCGCCGATATGCGACAGGATCTGCGCGCCGCTGAGCCCGACAAGCGCCGCCATCACGAAAAATCCCGCCACCAGCAGGAGCGAGATGCGATTGGAGATCGTCATCGTGAAAAGATCGCTGAATGCAGCAAACGCCATCAGCGCCGGGAACAGAAACAAGCGGATGGTATCCGTCAGCATCACCGTCATGGCCGGACTCACGCGTTACTCGACGCCGGTAGACTAGCGGCCGGCGCTTTCGTTTCCGTTAGCGCCCGGCCTGTTCCAGAACGCGAAACCGCGCCCGCAGGGATCGCCCGCGGACGCGGTTTCTCACGCGGCCACGAATTACTTCAGGGCGTCTTCGACCTTGCCGAAGGTCGTCTTCAGGTTGCCGCCGATGCCCTGCACGGCGGCGATGATGGCAACGGCGATACCCGCCGCGATGAGGCCGTATTCGATGGCGGTCGCACCCGACTCGTCACGAATGAACTTCTTGAAGGTCACCATTGCGTAGCTCCTATGAGACAGCGTTTTTTGAACCAGACTTGAGACAGACAACCGGTGTGGCCGGTAGCGTCGCGAAGCTAACAGGCGCGTTTGAACAATCTGTAAGATCGACCCCCCGGAATTCTGCGGCCGGATTCAGATTTCGTTTATGGCTGCCGATGGTGCGAGGCCTTGCAGCCCCGCTCCCGTTTCGCCGCTGAGCGAATCCGCTTGTTTGCCGCGAGAAAGCGCGCCCGCCGCACGATAAGGAACCCGTCCGCCGCGCTTGTGAAAGGATCGGGGCCGGCCGCTCCGCTGAAAGCGAGATTTTGAAACGCAGTTAAGGAAGATTTGATGGAAATCCGGCCGACCCCGAGGCAATGCGCAAATTGCCCCGAAACTGGCGATTATCCGGCGGTGCATGCCTGGCCGCTGACCGGCTGGCGATGCGCCGCATTGGCGATTGATTCACCTATTTGCGGTGAATTCCTTAAGCGGAACGGAACGGAGCACGTCTCGCGAGATCGTTCCCGCGTGTGTCGGCAGGCGTATGGAGCAGCACAAATGGCGCGTCGGAATATCATGGGTTCGATCCGTCACGCCGTATGTCTCGGCATTCTCGCGCTGCCGGTCATGGCGCAGCCGTCCGGGGCGAACGATGCCGCCGCTGCGCAAACCATCCAGGTGGCGATGGACCAGGCACGGCTGATCAAGCTGCCCGATCGCGTCGCCACCATCGTCATCGGCAACCCGCTGATCGCGGACGCCACCCTTCAGGCCGGAAACCTCGCGGTTCTGACCGGCAAGGGCTTCGGCGCCACGAACTTCATCGCACTCGACCGCAAGGGCGCGGTCCTTCTCGAGAAAATCATCGAGGTGAACGGTCCGCAGCACATGGTGGTCGTCTACAAAGGCGCCAACCGCGAGACCTATAGCTGCGCGATCAGCTGCGAACCCACGATCACGCCCGGCGATGGCGAGGAGTTTTTCACCCGCATCCTGACGCAGACGACGACCCGCAGCACGCAGGCGGCTGCGGCGTCGGCGCCGAAATAGCGATTCCGCCGCGATCAGAACTTGACGGTCGCGAACACCTTCACTGTCCGGCCTGGCTGCAGCACCTCGTCCTTCTTGAAGGACTGGGCGAAGCGCACGTCATCGTTCAGGAGATTGTCCCCGACCACGCCGAACTTGATTTCGGTCAGCCCCGCCGGGTCGCCCGGCAGCTTCGATGTATAGCTGATCTCCGCCTTGAGCAGATCGTAGCCGGCGGTCTGCGTCTCGAAATCGGAAACATCGTTCTGCCGGAAGGCATGCAGAAGTCCGACACGCGCAAACCAGTTGCCGTCCCGGTAATAGACGCCGCCGCCGAGCCGCTGCGGCGGGATCCGCGGCACGTTGGTGCCGTCGGTGAAGGTCGCACGCACGATGTCGTAGCGGCCGTCGATACCCCAGACGCCGCGCGCGATCGGCGCCACGTCGAATTGCGCCTGAACCTCGGCGCCGCGGAAGGTCGCATCGCGCTGATCGTAGACTGCCTGCGCCAGCTCGAGATCCGGATCGTTGGCGCAGCTGTCGAAATCCTCGTCGCAGCGCAGCCCGGTCAGGTTTCGGTAAATAAAGCCGTTGAAGCGCGTGTAGAACGCGGTGGCCTCGAACCGCAGCGGGCCCGTGGCGCGGCGCAGGCCGGCCTCGACCGAATTGGCGAGTTCTGTCGACAGATTCGGATTGCCGATATCGAAAGTCCCGGTCGCTTCATGGACGCCACGCGACAGAAGTTCCGGGGCGCGGGGCGCGCGTTGCACATGCTGGTAGGTGATGCTGGCGACCAGATCGCCCGGCAGATCCTGCAGGAAGCCGATGGCCCCGCTCAACGGCGTGAACGAACGGTCGCGCCAGAGACTCAGATCCGGATCGACAAAAAAGTCGGGTATCGTGCCCTTCACATTGCTGCTTTCGATGCGGCCTGACAGCTGCATGCGTTGCGTGTCATTGAATCGGAGCTCGTTGAAAATATAGCCTGCGACGCTGCGCGTGGTGTTGGGATCGAACAATCCGCCTTCGCGGCCCGGCGCGTCGAGCTTTTCCCGGCTCATCTGCAGACCCAGCGCCGTGGTCAGCGACGCGAACCGCAGATCGAAGGGATGGAACTGGACTTCGATGCGGCCTTCCTTCTGGTTGCTCAGGAAGCGCTGCTGTTCGCCGTAGAAGCCACCCTCGTCGGCGATCTCGGCATGCTTGTAGTCGGTCGCGCCGAACCAGTAGCGGATCGCGTCGACCGCATACCCGTCCGGGCGAAACTCGCCTTTGCTGGTGAGCTTCGTCTGCTTCATGTCGATATTGGTGCGTGTCTCGGTCGCCTCCTGACCAGGTACCCGGTAAAGGCTCTCGAAGCTGGTATAGGCAAACCCGAAATAGCCGCGATCGAAAACGAAAGAGCCGCCGATCGAATTGCCATTCGACTTGTGTGCGGAGTTCGGCTGCCATTGTCCGA
>NZ_JBKBVB010000119.1:0-13371 GCF_046289595.1 Pseudorhodoplanes sp. | reverse complement strand
CGCACCGTGATCGCCACCGCGATCGCGCTTCTGATCCTGCCCGGCGTGATGATGGCGTTTGCGCACAGCCTGGAAATGCTGCTGTTCTGGCGTTTCGTGCAGGGCCTGTTCCTGCCGCCGATCTTTGCGGTCTCGGTTGCCTATATCGGGGCCGAATGGAAGGCGCGCGAAGCGACGGCAGTGACAGGAACCTTCATCGCCGCGACCGCGGTCGGCGGATTTTCCGGCCGCATGATGACCGCGGCGCTCGCCGAGACCGCCGGCTGGCGGACGGCAATGCTCGCCGATGCCGCAATCACTGCGCTCGGCGCGCTTCTTGTGATCGCGCTATTGCCGCGCGAAAAGAACTTCACCCGCGGCACCACACTGACCGCATCGCTGCGGCAAATGGTGATGCATCTGCGCAATCCGCGGCTGCTCGCCACCTTCGGTGTCGGCTTCGGCATCATGTTCAATTTCCTGTCGGCCTTCACCTATCTCGGCTTCCGGCTGGTGGCGCCGCCCTTCAACCTTTCAACCGCGACCGTCGGCGCGATCTTCGCCACGTATCTCGTCAGCATCGTCACCGCGCCCTTTACCGGAGGACTGGTGTCTCGGTTCGGGCGACGCAATTTCGGCCTGATCGCGCTCGGCTTCTGGATGGCCGGCATTCTTTTGACGCTCGCGCCGTCGCTGCCCGTGATCGTCGCAGGACTTCTGCTGATTACCGGCGCGGGGTTCTATGTGCAGGTCTGCTGCCAGAGCTTCGTCGCGACCCACGCGCGCGAAGGCAATTCGTCGGCGGTCGGGCTTTACGTCACCGCCTTTTATGGCGGCGGCAGTTTCGGCGGGCTGATCCCCGGCCTCATCTGGAGCGCCACCGGCTGGTCCGGCGTGGTCACGGTGATCGTCGCGATGCTGCTGATCATGGCGGCGTTCGTCCGCTTTGCATGGCGCGAGACCTGAACGGGACGACTGCCGGACCTTCGCAGATCAGTTCGCCGCCCGATCTGCGCTCGGATGCCAGTGCGGGCGATAGCCCGCAGCGAGGACCGCGACGATGGACGGCGGCGTCAGCAGGTCCGCGTCGGCCCGTGCCGGCCGCAGGAGCCGCTCCCCGTAGCCCGCAGGTGACCAGCGCAGCAGCATGTCGCCACGCACGGCGTAGGCGTCATCGCCGATTGCGATCGTCGATCCGTCCGGGAGATCAGCGACTTCGCGGCGATGCCTCCGCTTCTTGCCCCCGGCCAACCGCTCGCCATGCAACACCGCATCCATCTCAGCCGCTCGCGGACGGTGACCGCACGCCCGGCCCCACGCATCCGCAAAGTCGTTCGCATCGGCGCGCCGGCATTCGAAGCAGGGACGGTGACCGGCCGCGAGCGCGGTCACCTCGTCGAGAAAAAACAGCTCGGTGTAACCGTCGCCCCAGACGCCGCGTCGCCGCCCGTTGAATACGAGCCGGCAGCAGATCCACTGCATCGAGGCCCAGCACCGCGCCGTCAGCCTGCGCGCGTCATCGTGAATGCGGCCGCCGCGATTGCCCATGAACAGGCCGCGGGCCTTGCTCGTGAACAAATCGCCAAAGGGATCGCATCGATTCTGTAGCGGCATGCAGGCTTATACCGCTTTTGGCAGATCGGGCCTGGAGACGAGGAAACGCTCAGACGGCGCCTCGCTGCCAGACCGGAGGCTTGCGGATCAGAAGCGGGCCATAGCTTGCAGCAAAGGCGCCGAAGGCAAGCACCCACAGGCTCGCCGAGCCGTGCAGCAGGCCGATGCTGCCGGTCATCGCCGCCGCGATGCGCAGCAAGGCCGCGGCGAACAGGCACAGATAGATCGCCTGAGTCCGCGCCGTAGCCATGAGCGGCTGCCCGGTATGGCCGAGACTCGCGCGCGTCATCACCGCCATCGTCATCAGACCGATGGCGCCGGCGGTCCAGGCATGGATGCCGGCGGTCGCGGGAGCTGCCAGCGGCCACACAATGGCGGCGCCGGTCAGCAGGAAGCCTGCAGGCACGAAGGCATACGCGACATGCAGCACCAGCACGAGACGGTCACGCAAGGTCCGGTCTCCAGCCCAGCGCGCAAGCCGTACGATATGCATGAAAGCTGCGGCAATCAGCAAGGCGCCGCTCCCTATCGCGGACGGCGCAACAATCCACGACAGCAAGGCAAGCGCCGACGCCGCAAGAGTCATCATGTCATAGCGGCCGAACGGAACCGGCAGGCGGCCGGGATTCTCGCGGACCAGCCAGTTGTGGGTGAAGCTTGGAATGATGCGCCCGCCAACCAGACTGATGAGCAGGATCACTGCGGCGATGCCCACACGGGTGCCGTAATCGCCGGCGCCCGTACGGATGGTCTCGACGTGAAACGCAATATTGCCGAGCGCCAGCACCCCGACGATCACCAGCACACGCAGGTTTCGCCAGTTCCGACCGGCAATCACCTCACGCGCCGCGACACCCAGCAAGACCAGCAGAAAGGCGGTGTCGATCATTGCCGCTACCGGAAGACCGATCGCAGCCGTCGTCAGCATCGCGACACGCCCGCCGATCCACAGCGCAAATAGCGCGGCAAGCGACGGTCCACACACCGGCAGGCGTCCGGTCCAGTTCGGTATCGCAGTCAACAGGAAGCCGGCGACGATGGCGGGGACATAGCCGTACAGCATCTCGTGGATGTGCCAGTCCAGCGGCGCGATAGCGGACGGCCATTGCCATACGCCCGCATATATCGGCACCCATATGAGGATGCTCAGCGCCGCCCATAGGCCGCCGCCTAAAAAAAACGGACGAAATCCATAGGAGAAAAATGCGGGACCGGCGTAGTTGCGCCGGCGCTCAAGTGCGGCCGGGATGCTCATAGCAGCCAGATGCAGGAGACTGAAAAGTTCCGCGTTGATCTACATCAGGCGCTTACGAAAACGCCCGCCGGAGGCGGGCGTTTTGCATTGTTTGAATCAGCGTCAGGCCTGCGGCTGCGGCGCGATATCGCCGGCCGGCGGTTCTGGCTCGGGCCGCGGGCGCACCTTGCCCGCGGGCGGAACCGCCGAAGCCCGCGGCTGCGACGGCTCGGTGAGGCCTTCGCGCACCGGCGGTTTGCCGGCAAGCAGATCCTTGATCTCCTCGCCCGACAGCGTCTCGTATTCGAGCAGACCCTTGGCCAGAGTCTCGAGATCGGCGCGCTTCTCGGAAAGGATCTTGCGGGCCTCGGCCAAGCCTTCCTCGACCAGGCGCCGAACCTCGACGTCGATCTTCTTGGCAGTCTCTTCCGAGATATTCTGCGTGCGCGACACCGAATGGCCGAGAAACACCTCTTCCTGGTTCTCGCCATAGGCGACGGTGCCGAGTTCGGGCGAAAAGCCCCAGCGCGTCACCATCATGCGGGCAAGGCGCGTCGCCTGCTCGATGTCGGACTGCGCGCCGGACGTCACCTTATCGTGGCCGAAAATCATCTCCTCGGCGACGCGGCCGCCCATCATGATCGCGAGCCGCGAGGTCATCTGCTCGTAGCTCATCGACAGCTTGTCACGCTCGGGCAACTGCATGACCATGCCGAGCGCGCGGCCGCGCGGGATGATGGTCGCCTTGTGCACCGGATCGGTCGCCTTGACGTTCAGCGCAACAATGGCGTGGCCGCCTTCGTGATAGGCGGTGAGGAGCTTCTCCTCTTCGGTCATGACGAGCGACTTTCGCTCGGCGCCCATCATCACCTTGTCCTTGGCATCCTCGAATTCGTGCTGCGTGACCATGCGCTTGTTGCGGCGCGCGGCCATCAGCGCAGCCTCGTTGACAAGGTTCATCAGGTCGGCGCCGGAGAAACCGGGCGTACCGCGGGCAATGGTCTTCAGGTTCACGTCGGGCGCCAGCGGCACTTTGCGCACATGTACTTTCAGGATTTGCTCGCGGCCGACAACGTCGGGATTCGGCACGATCACCTGGCGGTCGAAACGGCCGGGACGCAAAAGCGCGGGATCGAGCACGTCGGGCCGGTTGGTGGCGGCGATCAGAATAATGCCTTCGTTGGCTTCGAAGCCGTCCATCTCGACCAGGAGCTGGTTCAGCGTCTGCTCGCGCTCGTCATTGCCGCCGCCGAGACCGGCGCCGCGATGGCGGCCGACCGCGTCGATTTCGTCGATGAAGATGATGCATGGTGCGTTCTTCTTGGCCTGTTCGAACATGTCGCGCACGCGGCTGGCGCCGACGCCCACGAACATTTCGACGAAGTCCGAACCGGAAATGGTGAAGAACGGCACGTTGGCTTCACCGGCCACGGCGCGCGCAATCAGCGTCTTGCCGGTACCGGGAGGACCGACCAGCAGCACGCCGCGCGGAATGCGCCCGCCGAGGCGCTGGAATTTCGAGGGGTCGCGCAGGAATTCGACGATCTCCTGCAGATCCATCTTGGCTTCGTCGACGCCGGCAACATCTTCAAAGGTCACGCGGCCATGCGCCTCGGTGAGCAGCTTCGCCCGCGATTTGCCGAAGCCCATGGCCTTGCCGGCGCCGCCCTGCATCTGGCGCGAGAGGAAAATCCAAACGCCGAACAGCGCGATGAACGGCAGCCACGAGACAAGCAGCTGGACGAACCACGGCACCTGCTCCTGCGGCGAGCGCGCGGTGATGGTGACGCCCTTGCCATAGAGACGCTGGACCAGCGTCGGGTCGTTCGGGGCGTAAGTCGTGAACGGCTTCAGGTCGGTGAAGGTGCCGTGAATCTCCTGGCCCTGGATCACCACATCGCGGACCCGGCCGGCATCGACTTCGGTGAGAAGCTGCGAGAAGGAAATGTCCTGCGCCTGCTGGCGCTGGTTGGGCGACTGGAACAGCGTGAAGAGCGCAAGCACGAGCAGGACAATGATCACCCAGAGGGCGAAATTCCGGAGATTTGCGTTCATCACGTGTCCTTGTCGAAGCGCGCCGGCATCGGCGCGGCTTGCATGCAATCGAGGCGGGTCATGCTGTTCGAATACATCCCCCGCCTCGGGCAATGTATGTCTGCCGTCCCCGCCTGCCAAGGGAACCCGTCACAGGAACCGGCCGCGCCGATCGCGTCCGAACGGCGCGAACCGATAACCCCAAAAACAGCATTCTAGCGCGTCCCGGACCTGCCCGATCGGTCAGTTTCCGCTGTGGTTAAGGCCGGAATACGGCGTCCGTGGTGCCTTACCGGGGCGGTCCGCCTGCGCGGCGCACGCTCGATGACGAGCGTCCGCGCCTTGGCGGTCACCATCGCGCCCGCCAGCGTGCGACGAAAGGCGGAGCCCGCCGGCGCGGCTTTCAGCGCTTCGAACAGACTTTCCAGTTTCCCAAGTTCGACCGTCCCCTCGTCTCCGGCGTGCCCGATCCCCTGGGCGAGCAGCCGCAAACCGATCTCGTCCGGCAGCGCCACAAACCGCATGCGGTCGAATTCCAGCCTGGCGCCCTCGCCCCACGGTGTCAGCGAGATCCGGTCCCGCGCGGCCGTGACAGCCGCCTGAAGCGCATTCTCTGCGCGTTGGAGGCGCCGCGCCAGTGTCGCGAGGCGTTCGGCAGTCAGCCCCTCACGGGCCAACGCGGGCATCAGATGGCGCAATCTCGGGCGGGTGAAGCGCGGATCGCGATTGCTCGGATCGTCCGCGAAAGCAATGCCGGCCTTATCCAAGGTCGCGACCAGCCGGGCCTTTGGAAGCGCCAGCAGCGGCCGCGCCAGTGAGAGTCCGGGCGCGCCCGGATAGGACGCCCGTCCGGTCATTGCTTGCAATCCTGTCGGGCCGCTGCCGCGCAAGAGCCGCAGCAGAACAGTCTCGGCCTGGTCGTCGAGCGTATGCGCGGTCAGCACGAAGCATGCGCCGGCCTGTCTCGCCGCCGCTGCGATCAGAGCGTAGCGGGCCTCGCGCGCCGCAGCCTGGATGCCGGATTTCGGCTTGGGACCGGTCCAGCGCAGCGTGCGATGCGCAACCCCGAGCTTTCGCGAAAGGGTCTTCGCCGCCGCCGCCTCGCGCGCCGATTCCTCGCGCAATCCGTGATCGACGGTTACCGCAATCAGCTTTGGCGGCTCGCTGAGACTGTCGCGCCAGCGCGACGCCAGCCAGAGCAGGGCTGTCGAATCCGGCCCGCCGGAGACAGCGATCGCAATCGTGTGCTGATCCGCAAACGGCGCGAACAGGCTGCACGCCTCCGCGTCCGAAACCGGCTGCGGATCAGCAGCCGACACGCTTCTGTTCCCGCTCGACCGCCTGCTTCACATTGGCCGATGCGCGCGGATATTTGCGGCCGACCTCGGCGAAGGATGCGCAGGCCATTTCCTTCTGCCGGATCGCCGCAAGCGACTGGCCAAGCCGCAAGAGAGCATCGGGCGCGCGCGACGCGGTCTCGAATTTTGTGGTGACGACCAGGTAGGACTCAGCCGCCTCCTGAAATTGCCTGCGATTGAAATAGCTTTCGCCGAGCCAGTAATGCGCGTCGGCCGCCATCCGGTCGGTCGGGAAGCGTTCGAGAAAATCGCGGAAGGTCTGCTCGGCCGAGGCGAAGTCCTTCTGCCGCATGAAGCCGACACCGAGATCGAGATAATCCTTCGGGGAATTGCCGGGGGGCTGCACGGCTGCAACGCCTGTGCCGCTCATCTGGCGCTCCGGCGGCGGCAGCGCAATGCCGCGGCGGGATGGATCGTTGGCGGAAAGGTCCATCGGCACGCCGGGCCCGCCGCCGGCGCCGTCGAAATCGGCCGGCGGTGCGGAGGGCTGGCCGGGGGGCAGCGCGCCGAGCGGGCGCGGCGCACCCGGCGCGGCAGGATTGGCATTCGGATCGAAGGCATCGCCGCGCCGTCCGGCCGGGCTCTGCGGCGCAACGATGGCCCGGTCGTCGCGATGGGCAAAGCGCGGATCGGCGCCATAACGCGGATCGGCAAAACGCGGATCGGCACCCTGATCCATCGGCATATCGCCGTCGGAGCGGCGGCCCGGCGCCGGCATTGGCTGCTGCACCGGCGGCTGGGCCTGGGGCAACGGCTGCTGCTGCGGGCGCTGCGGCTGCGCCGCCGCAGCCGGGGCCATACCGGCGCCGCGCAATTGCTGCTCGAGCCGCTGGTTGCGGAACTGCAGCTGCTCGACCTCCCCGGTCAGCTGCCGGACCTGGTTTTCCAGCGCCTCCAGCCGCATCACGATATCGGATGCCGAGACCTGCGCCGCAGCGGGCGCCGGGCCGGCGGCAAGCCCGCCGGTCAGCAACGCGACGGCGACAACGAGAATATGCGGCTTCGGACGCATGCGGCAGCTCTGCAAACGCGGGGAGGATGTCACTGTCATAGCATAGGCGCTGCGACGTCGAAATTATGACTGACCGCTTTAACCCGCCGTTAACCGGCGGGCGTCGCTGCGGACGCCTTGGCCTTCTTGCGCGAAGCCAGCCATTCCTCGAAGCGCTGGACCATGACGAACAGCGACGGCACGAACAGCACCGCAAAACAGGTCGAGGCGATCATGCCGCTGAATACGGTGAGGCCGATCGACTTGCGCGCGCTGGCGCCGGCGCCGGTCGCCAGCACCAGCGGCACCATGGCGATGATGAAGGCGAACGAGGTCATCAGGATCGCCCGGAAGCGCGCCTGGGCGGCTCCGATCGCCGAGTCGAGGATCGGCTTGCCATCGCGCACCCGCCATTCGCGCGCCACCTCGACGATCAGGATCGCATTCTTGGCGGCGAGCGCGATCAGGAGCACGAGGCCGATCTGGGTGTAGAGATTGTTGTCGACGCCGAGCCCTTTCAGCGCCAGCACCGGTCCGACCAGAGCGAGCGGCACCGACAGAATGATGGAGACCGGCGCATACCAGCTCTCGTACTGGCCCGCGAGCACCAGATAGACCAGCAGCATTGCGAGCGCGAACACGATATACATCTGGTTGCCGACCGCTTTTTCCTGATACGACATCGCGGTCCATTCGAACGCGGCGCCGCGCGGCAGCGTGCGTTCCGCAATCTGCTCCATCAGCGAGATCGCCTCGCCCGACGAAAAGCCCTGCGCCGGCAGCCCGATGACGGTCGAAGCCGGATAAAGATTGTATAGCGTGATCAGCGACGGGCCGACCGACGGCCTGATCTTCACCAGCGTGCCGATCGGAACCATGTCGCCCTTGGTGTTGCGCACCGAGAGATGGTTGATGTCGTCGGGCTGCACCCGGAACTGCGAATCCGCCTGCACATAAACCTGGAAGGTGCGGCCGAATTTGTTGAACTGCGCGACATAGCTCGAGCCGAGATAGCTGGCGATGGTCTGAAACACCTGGTCGACCGGCACGAACAGGGTCTGCGCCTTCACCCGGTCGACCTCCACAACAAGTTGCGGCACGTCGGCACGGAACGAAGTCTGCACCCGCTGCAATCCGCTTTGCGACTGCGCATTGCTGACGATCTGGTTGGTGATCGCCTGCAGCTTGGTGAAATCGAACGAGCCGTCACGCAGCTGCACCATCATGGTGAAGCCGCCGGCATTGCCGATGCCCTGAATCGGCGGCGGCGGCAGCACCGCGACCTTGGCCTCCATGATCTGGTCGAATGCGGCCGAGAGCTTGGTGAACAGCGGCAGCAATTGCTCGTCCTTGCCGCGCTGGTCCCAGTCCTTCAGCACGATATAGACCACGCCGGCATTGGCCAGCGTCGCGTTGTTGTCGAGCGCCGAAACGCCCGCGATCGCCAGTGTCGATTCCACGCCGGGCGTCTTGCCGGCGATTTCGCCGACGCGCTGCAGTACATCGTTGGTGCGCTCGAGCGATGCGCCGTCCGGCAATTGCACGGTGGCGAGCAGATAGCCCTGGTCCTCGATCGGCAGGAAGCCGGTCGGGATCCGCGACAGGCCGTATCCCGCCGCGCCGATGACCAGAAGCGCAACGGCGGTCGCGACACCGGCATGGCGCACCAGAACGCCGATCAGTCTCAGATAGCCGCGCTCGCCCGCCGCATAGACGCGGTTGAAGGCGCGGTAGAGCACGTTGCGCTGTTCCTGCGGCACCGTCGGCCGCAGCCACAGCGCGCATTGGGTCGGCTTGAGCGTTGCGGCGTTGATCGCGCTCAGGAGCGCGGTCGCGGCGATCACCAGCGCAAATTGCGCATACATCTGCCCGGTGAGTCCGGGCAGGAAGGCCGCGGGAATGAACACCGACATCAGGACCAGCGTGATGCCGATGATCGGCCCGAACAGCTGATCCATGGCGCTGATCGCGGCGTCATGGCCGTTCATGCCGCGATCGATATTGTGGGCGGCGCCCTCCACCACCACGATGGCGTCATCGACCACGATGCCGATCGCCAGCACGATCGCGAACAGAGTCGAAAGGTTCACCGTAAAGCCAAGCGCCCACATCGCCGCAAACGCGCCGATAATGGTGACCGGCACGGTGGTGGCCGGCACCAGCATGGCGCGCGAGTCCTGCAGGAAGACCAGGATCACGATCAGCACCAGCACCGCCGCTTCGATGAGCGTCCGATAGACCTCGTTGATCGAGGCATTGACGAATTTCGTGGTGTCGAACGGGATCTGGTATTGCACGCCGGGCGGAAACGCCCTGGCGAGGTCCGCCATCTTCTCGGCAACGAGCTGGCGCACCTGCAGCGCATTCGCACCCGGGGTCTGGAAAATGCCGAGCGCCGCGGCCGGCTGTCCGTCCTGGGTAAAGATCTGGCTGTAGGTCTGCGCGCCGAGCTCGACCCGCCCGATATCCTTGATGCGCACCAGTTGACCGCCGGCGCCATCGCCGGTCTTCACCACCACATTCTCGTATTGCTCGACCTCGCTGAGCCGGCCGGCAATATCGATGGTGTACTGGAAATTCTGACCCGCCGGGACCGGCGGAATACCGATCTGTCCGGCCGTCACCTGCTGGCTTTGCGATTGCAGCGCCTGGATGACGTCCTGCGGCGTCAGCCCGAAGCCATAGAGCTTGTTCGGGTCCATCCAGACCCGCATCGAATATTGTCCCGCGCCGAACACATTGACATTGCCGACGCCGGGAACGCGCGAAAGCTCGTCGCGCAGGCTGATGGTGCCGTAATTGGCCAGGAACAGACTGTCGCGGCTCTTGTCCGGCGACGTCAGCGTCACGAACATCAGGATCGCGGTGGATTTCTTCTGCACCGTGACGCCCTGCGCCTGCACCGCCTGCGGCAATTGCGAGAGCGCGCTGGAGACGCGGTTCTGCACCAGCACCTGCGCGAAATCGAGATCGGTGCCGATCTTGAAGGTGACCGTCAGCGTATAGGTGCCGTCCGCCGCACTGGTGGACTGCATATAGATCATGCCCTCGACGCCGTTGACCTGCTGCTCGATCGGCAGCGCGACGGTGTCGATGACGACGCGCGCGCTGGCGCCCGGATAGCGGGTCTGCACCTGCACCGTGGGGGGCGTGACATTCGGATATTGCGAAACCGGCAGGTTGATGAGCGCGACGAGGCCGACCACCACCATCAGGATCGCGATGACATTGGCGAGGACCGGCCGCTCGATGAAGAATTTGGAAATCACCGTTCGTGCGCCCCCGGTCAGGATTGCTTCGGCGCGGTCAGCGTCTGCGGCTTGGGCTCGACCTTCTGGCCGGGGATCGCCCGCAACAGCCCGTCGACCACCACGCGGTCGTCCGGCTTGAGCCCCTCGAGGATCACGCGCAACGGCCCGACATGCTGGCCGGCCGTGATCGGCCGCTGCTCGACCACATTGTCGGCATTGAGCACCAGCACATAGCGTCCGCCCTGGTCGGCGCCGATCGCAACATCGGGCACCAGCAGCCGCTCCTGACCGGGACCGGGCACGCGCACCCGCACGAAATAGCCGGGCAACAGGGCGGCCGTGGGATTGTTGAGAATGCCGCGCACGGCGAGCGTGCCGGTGCCGGCCGCCACCTCAGGCGCTGCATAGTCGAGATGGCCCTTGTGCGGAAAGCCGCTGTCGGTTTGGGTGCCGATCTCGACCGGGATATTGCTGACATCGTTCGAGGTGTCGCCCATCTTGGCGCGTTCGGCGCGGATGCGCTGCACCTCCTGCTCGCTGACATTGAAATTCACCCAGATCGGATCGACCTGGACGATGGTCGCGAGCTTGGTCGGGGTGTTGTTGGCGCCGACATATTCGCCGACCGAAACCAGGCGTGCCGTCACCACGCCATCGAATGGCGCTTTGACCTGCGTATAGTCGTAATTGATCTTGGCCAATTCGGTATTGGCCTGGGCCTGTTCCAGATTGGCCTTGTCACTGTCGCGCTGCGCCAGCGCCTTGTCGTAATCGGCCTGGGTGCCGACCTGCCGTTTGAGCAGATCGTCACGCCGCAGGAATTCGGCCTCGGCCTGCGCCAGCACGGCCCTTGCGCCGTCCTCTGCTGCCTTGGCCTGCTCCCATTTCACCTTATAGGGCTCGGGTTCGATCTCGAACAGCAACGTGCCCTTCTTCACCAGCGAACCGTCCTTGTAATGAATCGCGGTGACGAAGCCCGGGATGCGGGCGACCAGATCGACGGAGTTCACCGCCGCCAGCGTGCCGGTCTCCTCGAGATAGCCAATGACCTTGATGCTCAGCGGATTGGCGACCGCGACCTGCGGCGGGGGCGGCGGAACATAGCGGTTGGGCTCGTCGCATCCGGCGACGAGGAGCGGCGCGGCGATGGCGAAAGCGGCGGAGATTCGGGAAATCATGGCGGCACATACGATCCCGCGCTCATGGAGCTTTGGCAAGGGCAAAGCGGCAACCGGGCGGCTGTTTCGTCTTTGCGCAAGGAGCCGCAGAGGCTAAGATATTTTTATGACGAAATTGCTCGAAAAGGCTCTGGAAGTCGTGCGCGCCTTGCCTCCCGATGCACAGGACGAAATCGCGCACGCCATGCTGAATCTTGCAACTGACCAGACTGTCGAGCAGGTCCACCCGGGACACTTGTCGGCCGTGCTCGAAGGACTCGCGCAGGCAAAGCGCCGGGAATTTGCAAGCGACGCGGAGATCGACGCCGCCTTCCGCCGCTTCGAGCAATAAAGCTCCGCTTCGCGCCGCGCGCCACGAACGATCTTTCCGAAATCGCCCTCTATCTTCACGCCAAAAGCCCGCAAGCCGCCCTCCGGGTCCGGGCGGCCATTCTCGAGTCGCTCCAGTATCTGCTTCTGTTTCCGCGTGCCGGCCGAAGGCAGACGATCGAAGGGCTCCGGAAGCACGTGGTGCGCCGCTATCCGTATCTCATTTATTACATTGTGGATGAGACAAACGACGAAATCGTCGTGGTCTCGATCATGCACCCGTTGCGGGAGCAAGAATTTTCAGATGCGTAACGAAAAACCGGCGCCGCGAGGGCGCCGGTTCAACGAAACGTCATGCCGGAGATTTAAGAGCTGGCGTTCAGCACCGTGACCGCGCGGCGGTTCTGCGACCAGCAGGAGATGTCGTTACACACCGCGACCGGCCGCTCCTTGCCGTAGGAGATGGTGCGCATGCGCTGCGGGTTGACGCCGCGCGAAGCGAGATATTCGCGCACGGCCTGGGCCCGGCGCGCACCGAGGGCGATATTGTATTCACGGGTGCCGCGCTCGTCGGCATGGCCTTCGATGGTGAAGGTGTATTGCGAATAGCGGTTCAGCCACTGCGCCTGGTTGTCGAGCGTGGCGCGCGCCTGCGGGGTCAGCGTCGATTGATCGGATTCGAAGAACACGCGGTCGCCGACATTGACCACGAAATCCTGCTGGCTGCCCGGCGTCGCAACGCCGCCCGCGCCGGCCTGATCGCCCGGCTTGTTGGCGCAGGCCGACACCGCGAGCGCGGCGGCCAGTACGCCGATCAGCCCGACCGCGCGCATCAATCCGCGCAAATCGAAACGGCGCAGGGATTGTCTCACAGCAATCATCCCGGTGACTCCATTCACGTCTCAGAGGAAAGGTTTAAGCCGCGATCGTTAAGCGAACCTTCCGTCAACCTTGACTGCGCCTTACAAAGCGCCCCGAAATGCGACGCTACGCCGCAAACCCTTGTTAATGGTTACTCACGCCTTAACGCCGAAAATGCGGCGAGTCGCGCCCAATTTGCGGTCGCTGCCGCGGTGTTGCGCATAACACACGGGAAAAGCCGAAAGCGGCGGCGCGCTTCGACGCCGGCGGCCCGCCAGGCGCCGCGCAGCCCGCGCGAGACAGCGCCTATGACAAGAGCGGCGACCAAGCCGGGTCGGACGCAAAGCTCGGCGTCGGAATGCGCTGTTCGTTGCGGCCGGTGATGTCCACCGAATAGAGCGCCGGCCCTGCGGAACCCGCGCCTTCGCGGAAGAACATGATCACGCGGCCGTTGGGCGCGAAGGTCGGGCCTTCGTTGTGAAAGCCTTCGGTGAGAATGCGCTCGCCCGATCCGTCGGTGCGCATGATGCCGATGGCGAAGCGGCCGCCGCCCTGCTTGGTG
>NZ_JBKBVB010000118.1:0-13560 GCF_046289595.1 Pseudorhodoplanes sp. | reverse complement strand
CGCGACCCGTCCGCAGGACTTGCGCGCGGGCGATCCGCGCCCTCTGATCGTGATCGATCCCGGCCATGGCGGTCCCGATACCGGCACCAAGGCCGGTGGCGGCGAGATCATGGAAAAGAACGTGGTGCTGGATTTCTCGCTGACGCTGCGCGATCAGCTGGAAAAGACCGGGCGCTACCGCGTGGCGCTGACGCGGACCGACGACACCTTCATCCCGCTCAACGAGCGGGTCCGATTCGCGCGCCAGCGCCAGGCCGACTTGTTCATCTCCGTGCATGCCGATGCGCTGCCGAAGTCGGAAGGCGACGTGCAGGGCGCGACGATCTACACGCTGTCCGACACTGCCTCCGATGCCGAGGCCGCCAAGCTCGCCGAGGCCGAGAACCGCTCCGACATCATCGCCGGCATCGATCTCGCCCAGGAGCCGGACGACGTCGCCGATATCCTGCTCGATCTTGCCCATCGCGAGACCAAGACATTTTCACATGCCTTTGCGCGGCTCCTGGTCGGTGAGATGAAGAGCAGCGTGCGGCTGCACAAGAAGCCGCTGAAATCGGCGGGTTTCGTCGTGCTCAAGGCGCCGGACGTACCCTCGGTGCTGATCGAGCTCGGCTACATGACCAACCGGCAGGATCTGAAATTATTGACGTCGGAGGCTTGGCGGGGACGGGCGGCACAGACCATGGTCAAGGCTGTGGACCATTTTTTTCGAACCCGGATCGCAGGGGCGGAGGCCGCGGCCGGCCGACGCTAGGCGGGCAGCGAAAAGCCTCAGTTTCGACATGAAAAACGGCGACCAAGGCCGGGTGGGGTGCTGTAAAATCAGCAAAATTTCCGGTATGGTGTTTTGCGGTATTACGTGCGCCGCCGGCGGCCTGTGCCGCCCCAGTTCGCCCCGATTTGCGCCAATGGTTGACCCATCATGAGACTGATGCTTCGGTTTTTCGGCTTCCTGTTCGCCGCCGGAACCATCCTGTTCCTGGTCGGGGTCGCGGGGGTGGCGGGAATGATGTGGCATTTCTCCAAGGATCTGCCGGATTATTCCCAGCTGCAGGATTACGAACCGCCGGTCATGACCCGGGTGCATGCCAGCGACGGGTCGCTGGTGGCTGAGTATGCGCGCGAGCGGCGGCTCTATCTGCCGATCCAGGCGGTGCCGAAACGGGTGATCCATGCCTTTCTGTCCGCCGAGGACAAGAATTTCTACGAGCATGGCGGCCTCGATTTTGTTGGCATGATGCGCGCCGGCATCGTGTTCGTGCAGAATTACGGCACCGGCCGCCGTCCGCAGGGCGCCTCCACCATCACCCAGCAGGTGGCGAAGAACTTCCTGCTGACCAATGAGGTGTCGCTCGACCGCAAGATCAAGGAGGCGCTGCTCGCGATGAAGATCGAGCGCGCCTATACCAAGGACAAGATTCTCGAACTCTATCTCAACGAAATCTATCTCGGCTTCTCGGCCTACGGCATTGCCGCGGCCTCGCTGTTATATTTCGACAAGTCGGTTCACGAACTGACCGTCGCCGAGGCTGCCTACCTCGCCGCCCTGCCGAAGGCGCCGTCCACGCTGCATCCTTTCCGCCAGCGCGAGCGCGCCACCGAGCGGCGCAATTACGTGATCGATCGGATGGTCGAGAACGGATACATCAAGGCCGAAGACGGGGAGGCTGCGAAGAAGTCGCCGCTGGCCGTGACTGCTCGACCGACCGGCTCGCATATCTTCGCTGCCGAATATTTCGCCGAGGAAGTGCGCCGCGAAATCTATGATCGCTACGGCGAGAAGAAGCTCTATGAAGGCGGGCTGTCGGTGCGGACCACGCTGGACCCCAAGCTGCAGCAGCTCGCCCGCAAGGCGCTGGTCGACGGCCTGATCCGCTATGATGAACGGCAGGGTTATCGCGGGCCGGTGCAGAAGATCGATATCACCGGAGACTGGGGCGTGAAGCTTGCCGAGGTCAAGGCGCTGTCGGATATCGGCTGGCGCATGGCGGTGGTGCTGGAGACCTCCGACCAGTCCGCGCGCATCGGCTTTCAGCCGCCGCGCGAGCCGGGCGGGGCGGTGGTGCGCGAGCGCCGGGTCGGCATCGTCCCGCTGGACGGTGTGAAATGGGCCAAGCCCGCATCCGGCGCGCAGCGCGGCCGCGTGCCTGCCAAGGTCAACCAGGTGCTCGAACCGGGCGACGTGATCTATGTCGAGCCGCTGGAGGCCAAGGACAAGGATAAGGATGGGCAGGAGGTCCAATATCGCCTGCGCCAGGTGCCTGAAGTCAGCGGCGCCATCACCGTGATGGATCCTTGGACCGGCCGCGTACTGGCCATGGTCGGCGGCTTCTCATTCGACCAAAGCCAGTTCAACCGCGCGACGCAGGCGCTGCGGCAGCCCGGCTCCTCGTTCAAGCCCTTCGTCTATGCCGCCGCGCTCGACAACGGCTATACGCCGTCGACCGTGGTGATGGATTCCCCGATCTCGATCAATCAGGGGCCGGGCGCGGGCGTCTGGACGCCGCAGAACTATTCGGCCGGCAAGTTCTATGGCCCGCAGACCCTGCGCTTTGGTATCGAATATTCCCGCAATGTGATGACGGTGCGCCTGGCGCAGGACGTCGGCATGCCGCTGATCGCCGAATATGCCAAACGTTTCGGCGTCTACGACGACCTGCCGCCTTACCTGTCCTTCGCACTGGGAGCCGGAGAAACCACGACGCTGCGCATGACCGCGGCCTATTCGATGTTTGCCAATGGCGGACGCCGCATCAAGCCGACCCTGATCGACCGCATACAGGATCGCTATGGCCACACGATCTACAAGCACGACCAGCGTGAATGCCGCGGCTGCGAGGCCGACCGCTGGGCGAACCAGCCCGAACCGGTTCTGATCGATCGCCGCGAGCAGGTCATCGACCCGATGACTGCTTATCAGATCACCTCGATGATGGAAGGCGTCGTACAGCGCGGTACGGCAACGGTGTTGCGCGAAGTCGGCAAGCCGATCGCCGGCAAGACCGGCACCACCAACGAGGAAAAGGACGCCTGGTTTGTCGGCTTCTCGCCGGATCTGGCGGTCGGCGTCTATATCGGTTTCGACCGGCCGAAGCCGATGGGCCGCGGCTCGACCGGCGGTCAGCTCGTGGCGCCGGTCGTGCGCGATTTCATGAAGGCGGCGCTTGCCGACAAGCCGGCGATTCCGTTCCGCGTGCCGGCCGGCATCAAGCTGATCCGGATCGATCCGAAGAGCGGCATGCGGGCCGGCCCGGGTTCAGAACGGGTGATCCTGGAGGCCTTCAAGCCTGGCACCGCGCCGCCGGACTCGTATTCGGTCGTCGGCTTCTCGGATTCGGAAGGTCGCTCGTTCGAACCCGCGGGCGGGCCGCCGCCGCCACAGGCGCAGCCCCAGCAGCCCACCTTCATCAATCCGCTCGAGCGGCTGTTCCGGCCGGGGCTGGGCGGCTTGCATTGAGCGCGGCATTGCGCCGACCTCTCGTTGCGCAGAAAGGCCAGTCACCGGTTGCACATCAGCCGGTCACTGGCTAAATCCGCTCTGACATTTCCTGGCACCCATCATGCGCGCTGAAACCGAATCTCTCATCGAAGACATCAAGCGGTCCGTCGGGCTGCTGAGGAGGCATCTTTGACGTCGATGCCTCGAACGCTCGCCTGGCCGAACTGAACCAACTCGCCGAAGATCCCAATCTCTGGAACGACCCCGAGCGCGCCTCCAAGGTGATGCAGGAGCGCAATGCTCTTGAGGACCAGCTTGGCGCGATCGGCCGGATCGAACGCGAGCTGGAGGACCAGATCGGCATGATCGAACTTGGCGAAGCCGAGAAAGATCAGGTTGTCGTCGCCGAAGCCGAGCAAGCGCTCGCCAAGCTCAAGACCGAGGTTTCGCGTCGCGAACTCGAAGCGCTGCTCGCGGGCGAGGCCGACGCCAACGATACCTTCCTTGAAGTGCATGCCGGCGCGGGCGGCACCGAAAGCCAGGACTGGGCGCAGATGCTGCTGCGCATGTTCGTGCGCTGGGCGGAGCAGCACGGTTACAAGGTCGAATATCTTGAAGAATCGCCCGGCGAGGAGGCCGGCATCAAGTCGGCGACGGTCAAGATCAGCGGTCACAATGCCTATGGCTGGCTGAAATCGGAGAATGGCGTGCACCGGCTGGTGCGCATTTCCCCGTTCGACTCCAATGCGCGCCGCCACACCTCGTTCGCCAATGCGCGCGTCTACCCGGTGGTCGACGACCGGATTGTCATCGACATCAAGGAATCCGATGTGCGGGTGGATACCATGCGCGCACAGGGCGCCGGCGGCCAGCATGTCAACAAGACCGATTCCGCGGTCCGCCTGACCCACATTCCGACCAATACTGTCGTGGCCTGTCAGAGCGACCGTTCGCAGCACAAGAACCGCGCCAAGGCCTGGGATATGCTGCGCGCCAAGTTGTATGAGGCGGAATTGAAGAAGCGCGAAGAAAAGGCCGCCGCAGAACAGGCTGCCAAGACCGACATCGGCTGGGGCCACCAGATCCGCTCTTATGTATTGCAGCCCTATCAGATGGTGAAGGATTTGCGCACCGGCGTCTCGACCTCCGATACCGCGGGCGTGCTGGACGGCGATCTCGATCAGTTCATGGCTGCAGCGCTGGCGCAGAAGGCATTCGGCGGCGGACCGGAGAAGGTGGAAGACGTCGAGTAAGACCGCGGGCTGAGGGGGCCGGCCACCGATCGCCAACCATTTCGTGCGGCACCGATTGACGCATATACGCCGCGTGGCACAGCGCGGCGCTGTGCATTACTTTTCGCAAATTGCGCCAGAGCAGAATTGCGGCACAAGCATCGCCGGGGCGGGCCAAGGTGGGGCATTGCCCTACTGATGCAGCCCCTGAGGCCCGCGCCGGCAACCCGTTCGCGTGTCTTTAGCCGCTACACCCCGGGCCGAACGATCCCACCGGCGATCATCGCGGCATCCTGCATCGGTGGCTCCATTGTAACCTCCGTGCTTGTGGCGTTAACGCGAGTAAGCGTGAATCATCCGCACCAGAAGTCAAGTCACGAAACGTCGCAATGTGGACGACCGGTCGGAGACGGACCGCATCTTCTCAATATTGTTGGGAACTCAGCGCGGTTCCGTCGGGGACACGCCGCGATTGCGGCAGCGCACGGCGCGGCGAGCGCCAACGACAGAAACAGCTTTCGCTCTGCATGTACGGAAACTTCCGCGGAACATCCAATTCAGCTCAAGGTTGATGCGGCACCGGGCGCCTGCCGTGCGCCTTCGCAATCAAACTGCCGGAGATCGGGCCATGCCAGGACAGAGCAAGACGCTAGAAGACCTCTTCCATGAAGTGCTCAAGGATATTTACTACGCCGAGCGCAAGATACTTTCGGCGCTACCGAAGATGGCCAAGGCCGTCAAATCGAACGAACTTCGGGCGGCCTTCGAAAAGCACGTCAAGGAAACCGAAGGGCAGGTTCAACGGCTTCAACAGGTGTTCAAGATCATCCGCCAGGAACCCAAGGGCAAAACCTGCCAAGCCATTCTGGGCCTTGTCGAAGAAGGCGAGGAAATGATCGAGGAGTTCGCGGATTCGGTGGCGCTCGACGCCGGCCTGATCGGCGGTGCGCAGGCTGTCGAGCATTACGAGATCGCCAGATACGGTACGTTGATCGCCTGGGCCGAGCAGCTCGGCATGTCTGAGGTCGTAAAGCTGCTTCAGCAATCGCTGGACGAAGAAAAGATGACCGACCGCTCGCTGACGAAGCTCGCTGAAACGGCGATCAACGCGTGTGGGATGAAGGAGGCCGCCGAGTGAGGCCAAGGCCCATGGGCTGCCGCAAGGGCGTCCATGGGCCGACCATGCCGTTGATTGTCAAAAGCCGCGCAAAGCCAAGCTTAGTGCAGTCCGAGACGGATTCCGGCGCGCAGATATTTCTGCGGATCCACGGCTTCGCCATCGACGCGGGTCTCATAATGCAGATGCGGTCCTGTCGAGCGTCCGGTGGAGCCTATCTTGCCAATAACCTGGCCGGTCTTGACCATTTGACCGACCTTCACGTCGATCGCGGACAGGTGCGCGTAACGCGTGGTCAGGCCGTTTCTGTGTTCGATCTCGATCATCTTGCCGTAGCCGCCATTGTTGCCGGCCATTGTGACTTTCCCGTTGGCCGTGGCGCGCACCGGATCGCCGGTATCGCCGCGCATGTCCAGGCCGGTATGCATCGCGGGCGCGCGCAGGAATGGATCGACGCGCATGCCGAATCCCGAAGACATATCGATCTCGCCGTTGACCGGCTTGCGAACCGGCACATCCTGTAGCGTGCGGTTCAAGCGGTCGACCTGGGTGCGTGCGAGGTTGAGGCGGTAAAGTTGCCGCTCGAAGCTCTTCTCGTCGGAGGCGATATTGGCAGGCACGAAAGGCCCGCCGACGGCGCCGGATGGTGGAGGCACCGGTGCGGCCTTGCCCGGATTGATGCCGAGATCGGAAAGCACGCTGCGCATACGGCGCGCGCGCGCTTCGAAATGCTCTTCAACCAACGACAGCGATTGGGTCTGTTTGGCGGCAATTCGCTCCAGCGATTCCTGCATGCGCGCCAGGGTGCCGTCCACGCCGCTGCGCATTTTGGCTGCGGCGCGAAGGTTGACTGTCGGTGCGGTGCGCGATTCAAGTCTTGCTTCGCGGTCGGGCGGAGCCTGGAAAATGACTGTGTCGTTGATCGGTGATGGCTTGGGTACCGCTCCGCGCACGGGGTCGCCGCTGCGGGCGCCCCTCGGAATTGAGCCCGTCGTGGTGAAATCGGGCAGGGAGTTGAGCGTCGCGGCGCGCTGTTCGAGGATGGCCTGCTTGCGGACCAGCGCTTCCAGCTTCTGCTCGAACTGCTCCTGGTCGAGCAACTGGCGGCTGGTGATTCGGTCGACCTGGGCGCGCAGCTCGGCAATCCGATCCTCGTAAGCGTATTGCATCTCAACCTGACGGGCGAGCAGGCGCTTCAGAACATCGTCGTGAAAAGCGAAATAGGTGCCGGTCAGCACCGACCATCCAGCCATCACGACGAGACTGCCGACCACGATCCAAAAGGCCACCGGCCCGAGCCGCACCTGACGCCTGCCATGAACCAGTGTGTAGTCTGAGGTGGCAGTCCGTACAGCCTTAGGTCCCGGTTGCGGCGGGCGCGCCTGGGAAGGGCGGGACTGAGCCGCGTTAAGGTGCGAGGGGTGCGCCTGGGGCTGGCGGCTGGGGTGAGGATAGGCACCGTGGCTACGGTCTTTTGGGTACTCGTAAGCCCAATAATCCGCTGGCTGAGCCTGTTCGGGATGTGGCGAATGCGACCGGTAGGACATAGACGCTCCCCGCCAGTCCCGTCGGCGGGCCGGCGCTGTACAGCGCCGATTTCAGTCCGCTATGGTTAATTTTCCGCAAATAATTGCCCGTTAGAGCCTCTATAGTATTTTCGCTGCGGCCAGGACCTCTTCCGCATGACCGGGCACTTTGACGTTCTGCCAGAGCTTCGCAATCCGTCCATCCCGGTCGATCAGCACGGTCGTCCGCTTCACACCCATGAAGCTGCGGCCATACAATTTCTTTTCACCCCATACGCCGTAAGCGCTGAGCATTGCATGATGTTCGTCCGACAGCAGCGGGACGGAGAGATCGTGCTTTTTGGCGAAGCGGGCGAGCGCCGGCACAGCGTCGGCGGACACCCCGAGCACCGCGGTTCCGGCCTTGGCGAAATCCTTCTTGAGCCGGGAAAAATCCACCGCCTCCCTCGTGCAACCGGGAGTATCGGCTCGAGGATAGAAATAGATCACAAGTTTGCTTCCCGCGAAGTCGGCGAGCGAGATCGGGACGCCGGCGGCGTCGGGGAGCGTAAAGCCGGGGGCCTTTGCGCCTTCGACCAGTGCTTTTACCATATGCCTTCCTTTCGACGCTTTCCGCGGCTCAATCTCACGGTGAGCACACGCCCCGGGGCGAAGGTGGGGGAGCACCCGTGCGGGCCTGTTCGGCCCGACCAGGTCAACCAGTCTGGCGACGTTAGCGGCGCTGGCGATACGGACAAGGGGACGTCCGACCCGGCATGACCAAACCGGATTTGCGCCTACAGGGACTGCAAGGTCTCGAAGAGACTCTTCGCGACCACCGCAAAACCTGTGGCACCGACTTGAAGTCGCGCGCGCTGCGCGCCTGGCTGCTTGTCCGGCGTCAGTTCCGCAAGCGGCTGGTGCGGCGCATCGGCTTGCCGGTCGCGGGGGCGGTGGCGCTGGTCGCTGTCGTGTTCGCTGGGCTGTGGCTGCGGCTTGCCCTTGGGCCGATTCAGATCGATTTCGTGTCTCCCTGGATTGCTTCGGCAATCGAACAAAATCTCGGGCGCGCCCATCGGGTCGCTATTGGAGGCACGCAAATCGAGCGCGACGAAAGCGGCCGGACCGCAGTGCTGATCCGCGATATGCAGGTACGCGACAGCGACGGTTTAGTCGTTGCGACCGCGCCCAAAGCTGAAGTCGCGATATCAAGTGCCAGCCTCCTGCGCGGAGATATTCAGGCGCACCGGGTGAGCCTTGTGGGCGCGGAGCTGTCGATCCGCATCGAGGAGGATGGACAGATTTCCATCTCGACCGGAGCCGACAAGCGGCCGCTCGCGGTGACGCCAGCGGTGGTCAAGGCGGCCCCGGCTCCGACGAAAACGAGCGATGCGCCGGGTCAGTCGCTGGCCTCCACCGGAGCCGAGCGATTCATCGGCCTGATTGCCTGGCTTGACCGGATCTCCAACGAAGGCTTGGACGGCGACGGTCTTGGCGAGATCGGGCTGAAGAACGGCACGCTCAAGGTCGACGACCTGCGTACCGACAAGCACTGGGTGTTCGAACAGATTAATCTCAGTGTGAACCGGCCAGGCCGGGGCGTTAGTATCCGGCTCAGTTCAGATGACGAGGCGCGCCCCTGGGCGCTCGCGGCCTCGGTCCGACAAATCGGGGTCCAACGCCGGCTGGTGAGTGTGGATCTCAACCGGGTCTCAACCAAGGATCTGTTTCTGGCGACGCGCATCGGCAGCGGGCAATTCCATGCGGACATTCCCTTGTCCGGTGCGATCCGTGCCGAAATCGGCCCCGATTCCCTGCCGCGCCTGGTCGAGGGCAAGATCGTCGCGGGGGGCGGGCTGATCGGCGATCCGGCCGATATCGGCGGGCATTTCCATCTCGAACGCGGCGAGTTCACGCTCGACTGGGACGCGGCGCGGCGCAATCTGCTGGTCCAGTCCCAATTTCTTGCGGGGTCAAACCGCTTCACGCTGCTCAGCCGTTTCGACGCGCCGGCGGTTTCGCGCGAGCCGTGGCGCGTGACCGTAACGGGCGGCTCGATCGTGCTCGCCGACGGCGTCAACGATCGGCAGCCGGTTGTCCTGAACAAAATCCTGCTGCGCGCCCATCTCGATCTCGATCGTCAGCGTATCGAGCTTCTGCAGGGCGACATTGCCGGGGCCGGCATAGCCGGATTTCTCAATGGCAGTGTTGAATTCGGCGCCGAACCCCGCCTCGCCGCGGGGATTGCGGTCACACCGATGTCGGCGCCGGTAATGAAAAAGGTTTGGCCGGTTTTCGTTGCCACAAAGGTGCGCAATTGGGTGGTCGAGAATGTCGAGAGCGGCGACATCGAACGGATCGACATCGCCACAAATTCTCCGATCGACAACCTGAGAGAGGATGGGCCGCCAATTCCCCATGATGGTCTCTCCGTGGACATCACGGTGCGCAATGCCACGATCCGCCCGGTGGCCGGGATGCCGCCGATAACGGAAGCGGACCTCAAGACCACCATAAAGGGGCGCCGCGTTACGGTGATGGTCGGGCGCGGGTTCGTCGATCTCGGCGGCGGACGCCGGCTGACGGTCAGCAATGGCGTTTTCGAAGTTCCCGACACGCACCCGAAGGCGCCGCCCGCACGTGCGCAATTTCGGATCGATGGGCCGGTTCCGGCCGCGCTCGAATTGCTGGCGAGCGAACGGTTGCGTGGTCAGGCTGCGGTGCCGATGGACTCGTCAAACAGTCGCGGCAATCTCAGCGGGCAGGTCACGGTCAATCTGCCGATCACCCGGGATCCGCCGCCCGGTGCGACGCAATATGCGATTACCCTCGATGTCGCGGGTTTCGCGGCCGATCGGATGGTGATGGGGCAGAAGATCGAGGCCCAGGCTCTTAAAGTCAGCGCCGACAATCTCGGTTACCAGATCAAAGGCGATGTCCGCATCAACGGCGTTGCGGCCTCGCTTGACTATCGCAAGGCCGCGGAGAGCGCCGAGGCCGACGTTCAGGTGCGCGCCACTCTCGACGATGCGGCGCGCGCCCGTTTCGGATTCGCCACCGGCTCTGCACTGGCAGGGCCGGTACCGATCAGGATTTCCGGCAAGATCGCCGACAACAAGGATGTCCGCCTGTCGGTCGAGGCCGATCTGACTCCGGCCAAGATCGAGAATCTGCTGCCTGGATGGGTCAAGCCGCCCGGCCGGCAAAACCGCGCGACCTTCACGGTCCTGACCGACGACAAGGGTACGCGTTTCGACGACATCGTGATCGACGGCGCGGGCGTCAATGTGCGGGGCAATGCCGAACTTGACGACAAGAGTGAACTCATCTCCGCGCATTTTCCGGTTTTCGCGCTGTCCGATGGCGACAAGATCAGCGTCAAGGCCGAACGCGGCCCCGATAACGCGCTCAGAGTCTCGCTGCGTGGCGACGTGTATGACGGTCGCAATTTCGTCAAGGCGTTCTTCGGGAGCGGCGAGAGTAGCGAAAAGCCCAAGGACAACCCGATCGACCTCGATGTCGACATGCGGCTTGGCGTTATTGCCGGTCACAATGGCGAAGCGCTGCGCGGCGTCGAGATGCGGATGGCGCGGCGCGGCGGGCAGATTCGCAGCTTTGCGCTGAAATCGGCGATCGGCCAGAACGCCTCGCTCACCGGAGAGATGCGGGCCTCCGTGCAGCGGAAGAACATGCTGCATTTCGAGACCCAGGATGCCGGTGCGCTAATGCGCTTCACCGACACTTACCCGCGCATTCAGGGCGGGCAAATGGCGGTTGCAATGGAGGTGCCGACGCCGGATCAGGCTCCGCAGGAGGGCATTGTCAGCGTCCAGAACTTCGCCGTGCGCGGCGAGCCGAAACTAAGTGCGGTGGTCGGCGGTCAGAACGATACGCGCGGCGTCGATTTTAACCGCATGCGCGTCGATTTCACCCGCACGCCGGGCAGGCTGCTGATCAAGGAAGGCATCGTTCAAGGGCCTGTGATCGGCGCCACCATCGAAGGTACGATCGACTACGCCAAGAACGACGTCCGCATGCGCGGCACCATCGTGCCGCTCTATGGCATCAACAATCCGATCGGCCAATTGCCGCTCGTCGGCGCCTTTCTCGGCGGACCGAAAGAGGGCTTGTTCGGGTTCACCTATCAGGTCGTCGGCCCGCCCGGTGCTCCGGTGCTGAATGTCAATCCGGCATCCGGGCTGATGCCGGGCTTCCTTCGCAAAATTTTCGAATTCCCCACCGCACGGCCTCTGGAGCCGATCGAGGCGTCTCCGGGCCTGCAGACGATCCGTTGAGCCGGCTTCTCAGACGGGCTTGAGGAGCACATGCTTCTTGCGGCCAAGCGATAGCTTGATCACCGCCTGCGGCGTCAGATGGCCGGCGCCGAGCGACAGCTTTTCGTCCGTCACGGTTTCGTCGTTGACCTTCAATCCGCCGCCCTTGATCTGGCGTCTGGCTTCGCTGGTCGAGGCCACGAGCCCGGCCTGAACGAAGGCGTTCAGCACGCCAAGCCCCTTATCGAGATCGCCGGCGACGATTTCAACGGTCGGCAGGTGTTCGGCGAGCGCGCCTTCCTCAAAGGTGCGGCGCGCGGTTTCCGCCGCCTGTTCTGCGGCCTCGCGGCCATGCATCAGCGCGGTTGCCTCGGTGGCCAGCGCTTTCTTTGCCTCGTTGATTTCCTGACCCTGCAACATGGTGAGACGGGCGATCTCATCGAGCGGCAGCACCGTGAACAGCTTCAGGAAGCGTTCGACATCGCCGTCTTCGGTGTTGCGCCAGTATTGCCAGTAGTCGTACGGGCTCACCAGGTCGGCATTCAGCCAGACCGCTCCGGCCGCGGTCTTGCCCATCTTGGCGCCGGACGACGTTGTGATCAGCGGCGAGGTCACCGCGAACAGCTGCGCATTCATCAGGCGGCGACCGAGATCGATGCCGTTGACGATGTTGCCCCATTGGTCGGAGCCGCCCATCTGCAGCACGCAACCATAGCGCTTGTGCAGTTCCACAAAGTCATAGGCCTGCAGGATCATGTAGTTGAATTCGAGGAAGGAGAGCTCCTGCTGGCGCTCGAGCCGCAGCTTCACCGAATCGAAAGACAGCATCCGGTTGATCGAGAAATGCCTGCCGACGTCACGCAGGAAGTCGATGTAGTTGAGCGTATTCAGCCAGTCGGCATTGTTCGCCATGATGGCGTCGCCGGGCTTGTCGCCGAACTTGAGGAATTTCGAAAAGGTCGCGCGGATACTGCGCAGATTTTCGTTGATCGTCTCCTCGGTAAGGATTCTGCGGCTTTCGTCCTTGCCGGACGGGTCGCCCACGCGGGTGGTGCCGCCGCCCATCAGTGCGATCGGGCGATGGCCGGTCTGCTGCATCCAGTACAGCATCATGGTCGGCAGCAGGTGGCCGACATGGAGCGAGGGCGCGGTGCAGTCGTAACCAATATAGGCCGTGATCTGTTTCGACGCGGCCAAGGCGTCGAGCGCCTCGGGTTCCGAGACCTGATGAATGAAACCGCGTTCCGATAGAACGCGCAAGAAATCCGACTTGAACTGGCTCATCGAACCGCCCGCAGATACCCACCCGGTTGGCTGGATCGGGCCGTCCCCAGGACGGGCCGCTCCGCCCGCCCTTCTCGCCGGGATAACCGTTTAGAGAAAGGCGAGGGTGGTGTATCAGGTCCGTCCGGGGATTGAAACAAGGGGCGGGCGGTTGCGGACCTACCGGGCGATCGGGCTGATGAGTGGTACGTCGATGGACGGAATCGATGTCGCCATGATCGACACGGACGGCGAGACGGTCTCCAGGTTCGGGCCGGCGGCGCTGCATCCCTATCGGGAGGATGAGGTCGCGCTGCTGCGCCGGGCGGTCGAGGAAGCGCGCGGCTTGAGCGACCGCGATTCACGTCCGGGCGTGCTGGCGGACGCCGAGCGGATGGTGACGACGCTGCATGTCGGCGCGGTCCGCGTTTTTCTCGACGCCAATGGCATCGATCCCGCGACCGTCGACGTCGTCGGGTTTCATGGCCAGACCGTGCTGCACCGGCCGGAGCAACGTCTTACTGTGCAGATCGGAGACGGGCAGGTGCTGGCGGATGGAACCGGGATCCGCGTGGTCTACGACCTGCGCGCCGCCGATGTCGCCGCCGGCGGACAGGGCGCGCCGCTGGTGCCGGTCTATCACCGGGCGCTGGCCGCGATGCTCGACCGGCCGCACCCGATTGCGATGCTGAACATCGGCGGGGTCGCCAATGTGACCTTTATCAATGGC
>NZ_JBKBVB010000117.1:0-13588 GCF_046289595.1 Pseudorhodoplanes sp. | reverse complement strand
TCGGCTTGATCGTTTCGCTCGCCTTCCTGCAATTCTCGGCCCCCGATCTGGCGCTCACGCAGATCTCGGTGGAGGTGGTCACGACGATTCTGCTGCTGCTGGCGATCAACCTGTTGCCGCGGCTGACGACGGACGAGATGCCAAGTGCGGCAAAACTCGGAGCGGGCGTCTTTGCCGGATTGGTCGGCCTGGGCGTGAGCGGACTTACCTATGCGATCCTGACGCGCGGGTTCGAGAGCATTTCGGACTATCACCTCGCGCAATCCAAGCCGGGCGGCGGCGGCACCAATGTGGTCAACGTGATCCTGGTCGATTTCCGCGGCTACGACACATTCGGCGAAATCATCGTGCTCGCCATTGCCGCGCTGACCATCTTCGCGATGCTGGATACCGCATTGCACGGCGCCGCAGGGCGCCGCCTCGCGGCAACGCGGTTCGATCCCCAGGCCTACGATCCGCATCCCCTGATGATGACGGTGATGACGCGCGTGGCGCTGCCGCTCGCGCTGATGACCGGCGTCTATATCCTGCTGCGGGGTCACAATATGCCCGGTGGGGGCTTCATCGCCGGTCTGATTGTCGCCATCGCGTATCTGATGCAATATATGGCAAGCGGCTATCTCTGGGCGCAGAAGCGCGCGCGCATCGACGCGCAGCTGATGATCGGCGGCGGTGTGGCGATCGCGGGGGCGACAGGGCTTGCTTCGTTTCTGTTCGACCGGCCGTTCCTGACCTCGACATTCGGCTATTTCCAGCTGCCCCTGTTCGGCGAGATCGAACTGGCCTCTGCCATGGCGTTCGACATCGGCGTGTTCTTTACCGTGCTTGGTACCTGCATTCTCTCGCTGGCGACGATCTCGCGGGTGGAGGACCGTGCCGAGCAGGCGTCGATCCGCGCCCAGACTCAGGCGGAGGAGCGCGCATGAGCATGGAGCTTCTGCTCTCCACCGCAATCGGCGCCATGACGGCAGTCGGCATTTATCTGATCATGCTCCGGCGGACCTTTCCGGTGGTGATCGGGCTGTCGTTCCTGTCTTATGCGGTGAACGTGTTTCTCTTCACCATGGGGCGGCTTTCGATCAATCTGCCCCCGATCATCACCAAGACCGCGACCGTCTATTCCGATCCGCTGCCGCAGGCGCTGGTGCTGACGGCGATCGTCATCACCTTCGGGATGACGGCGCTGATCGTGGTGCTGTCGCTGCGCGCATTTCTGGAAACCGGGTCCGATGACGTCTCGCTCGAAGACTCGGCGGAGGACATTGCAGAGACGCGCAAGGAGCCGCGGCCATGAATCAGGAGCTGGCCCTTCCCTTCGCTATTCCTGCCATGACGGCAGCCATTCTGGTGCTGGTGGCGCGTTACGGCCTCAATATTCAGCGGCTGATTGCCGTTGTGGCAACCGCCGCGCAGGTCGCGGTGGCGATCTGGCTCTATGTCATTGCCGGCGACGGCGAGCCGCGGGTCTATCTGCTCGGCTATTGGCCGGCGCCCTACGGCATTGTGCTGGTGCTGGACCGGCTGGCGGCGACAATGCTGCTGCTCAGCGGGGTGCTTGCCTGCGCGGTGCTGGTCTCGGCGATCGGGCAATGGGACCAGCGCGGCCGCCATTTCCATGCGCTGTTCCAGTTTCAGCTGCTCGGGATCAACGGCGCCTTCCTGACCGGCGACCTGTTCAATCTGTTCGTGTTCTTTGAGGTGCTGCTGATCGCCTCCTATGGGTTGATGCTGCATGGCGGCGGACCGCTGCGGCTGAAAGCCGGATTTGCCTATGTCGCGATCAATCTGGTCGGTTCGACCGTGTTCCTTTTTGCCGTCGGTACGATCTATGCCGTGACCGGCACCCTGAACATGGCCGATCTGGCGCTTAAGGTGCGGAGCGTCACCGCCGGCAACGAAGCCCTGCTGGCAACCGGCGCGCTTCTGCTTTTCACGGTATTCGCAATCAAGTCGGCCATGGTGCCGCTGCATTGGTGGCTGCCGCCGACCTATGCCTCGACGTCGCCGCCGGCTGCGGCGCTGTTTGCGATCATGACCAAGGTCGGCGCCTATTCGATCATCCGGATTTATACTTTAATTTTCGGCGCCGATGCCGGAGCGCTCGCGAATATTGCGTTGCCCTGGATCATGCCGGCCGCCATCGTGACGCTGGTGTTCGGCACCTTCGGCGTGGTGGCCAGCCGCTCCATTCCCGACCTCGTCGCCTATTCGGTCGTGGCTTCGATGGGCACCCTGCTGATCGCAGTGGGCCTCAACAGCGCCGACGGACTTGCAGCGGCGCTTTACTATGCCGTGCAGAGCACGCTGACCAGCGCCGGGCTGTTCCTGCTTGCCGGGCTGCTGGCCAATCGAGACGGAATAGCGCACGCCCAGGCACGCGGTGACACCATGCTGCTTGCGGGATTGTTCTTTCTTTTGGCGATCGCAATGGTCGGCATGCCGCCGCTCGCCGGCTTTCTCGGCAAGCTTCTGATCCTAGACGCGGGCCGTGCGGCGGCGCAGATGCAGATCGTGTGGCCGGCGATCCTGATCACGAGCCTGATGCTCATTCTTGGATTCGCCCGCGCCGGTATCCGCACCTTCTGGATCGTGCCCGGTGTTCTGACGGTCCGCGATGGCGGCAAAGGCCCACTCGCGGGCGCGCTCGCGGTTGCGCCGGTGGCTGCAATCGGCGGCCTGATCGCGGCCATGGCCGCGTTGACCGTCCTTGCAGGCCCGCTGATGGCAGACATGAACGCCGCCGCCGAACAATTGCGTCAGCCCGCGCGTTATATCGAGGCGGTGCTGAGCGCCAAGCCGCGCTGGACAGCCATGGTGACGCCATGACGCGGGCAAGCATTCTCCCGCATCCGCTGCTCAGTCTGGTCCTTGCGATCGTCTGGGTGCTGCTGCTCAACGATTTTTCAATCGGCAACTTCGTGTTCGGCCTCCTCCTTGGCGTCGTGATCGCCAAGATCACCAGCCCGTACTGGCCGGGCAGCGCGAAAGTGCGGAGCCCGTTCGCCATCGCCGAATACGGTCTGATCGTGCTCTGGGACATTGTGATATCGAATGTCCAGGTCGCCTATCTGGTCTTGTTCCGGCGCAGCGAGAGCCTGAAATCCCGCTTCATCACC
This sequence comes from Pseudorhodoplanes sp., assembly GCF_046289595.1. Classification (GTDB taxonomy): domain Bacteria; phylum Pseudomonadota; class Alphaproteobacteria; order Rhizobiales; family Xanthobacteraceae; genus Pseudorhodoplanes. The sequence goes on along the minus strand of NZ_JBKBVB010000117.1, from coordinate 10,472 downwards.
ATCCCGCTCGATCTCAAGTCGCCCGAGGCCATCGCGGTGCTGGCCGGCACCATTACCATGACGCCCGGCACCGTCAGTTCCGACGTCAGCGCCGACGGCCGCTCCCTGCTGGTGCATTGCCTGGAGACAACCGACCCGGAGGGCACAGTGGCAAATATCAAGGCCCGTTACGAAAGCCGTTTGAAGAGGATTTTCGAATGATCGCTGCAGCATCCACATTCGCCATGATCGCGATCGCGGTTTCCATTCTGCTGAACCTGTACCGCCTGTGGGCCGGACCGGACGCGACCGACCGCATCCTTGCGCTCGACACCATGGTGATCAACGCCATCGGGCTGATCGTTCTGGCCGGCATCCTGTTCGGCACCACCATCTATTTCGAGGCGGCGCTCTTGTTCGCGATGGTCGGCTTTATCTCGACGGTCGCCTTCTGCAAGTTCCTGCTCCGCGGCAACGTGATCGAGTGACCGGATCGAGGGAGCGCCATGCAATTCGCGAGCGAAGTTCTGGTCTCGGCATTCATCGTGGTCGGCGGCTTCTTTCTGTTTGTCGGATCCTTCGGTCTCGCCAAGCTGACCGACACGATGCGGCGGCTGCACGCGCCGACCAAGGCGACGACGCTCGGAATCGGCGCGCTTCTGATCGCATCGATGCTGTATTTCCTGCTGTTTCATCAGCTGCCGACCGCGCATGAATTGCTGATTACGCTGTTCCTGTTCCTGACCGCGCCCGTGACCGCCAACATGGTCGCCAAGGCGCACATCTTCCGGCACAACGAGGTCCAGAAAGAACTGACGCAGGCCGCCAGCGGACCGGGCTGGGCTACGCTGTCGGAGGTGGATGAGCCGGGGAAATCCTCATAAGGGATGGACAGGCTTCGCTTTCGTGGCGGCATAACCATTCAGAGCCCGCCAATTGTGCGGCAGAATCTCGATGCGGCGCAGCCCGGCCGCGTCGTTGACAATCACCCGACATCGTCACGCGGCCTCGGCGAATTCGGGCTATTCGACGCGCCTCCCGTCGATGCGTTGGCTTGGTAAGCGGTCGTCTGCATGCGCGACTGCGCCCGCCGATCGCGCCGAATCGCGTTCGACCAGCAGAACATCGCCTGGCCAAAGCGCTTCGGACAGTGACAATCTGTCCGAATCCAGCTGCTCGAGCCCGGTCGCGGTGCGCCGGATTACCTTGTAGCGCGGACCGGTTTTGGCAAAGTCTTTGGGGCTCGACACATCAACCGGCCCCACGCTCAAAGCGCCAATCGTTGCCTGTGTGATCTGCTCCTCGATGATCAGCCCGTGCACGGTCTTGATCTGCTGCTCCCGTTTGAGTCTTTCGTCAAACTCATTGCGGATCTTCTGATGATGAAGCTCGAGAAGCCTTCGTTCGAGCTGTGCGATCGTCGATCTGACCTCATGCCATCGCTCTCGAACATTGTTCAGCTCGCTTTGTGCAAGGTGGAAATTGGCTTCGGTGACAACGCCGCTGGTCCGCATGTTGCTCAAGGTCCGTACGTAGTCGCTCTTGCTCTTCAGGTGGGCCTCAAGTTGGGCTGTCCGGTCCCGGAGTGCGATCAACTCGTTCCTAGTGGCCTCGTCAATTGAGGCGATCGATGCCGCTTCATTGGCATTCTTCTGCAATTCGATTGCGCGAAGCTGCTCCTCCCTTATGACAAGCTGTGAGGCGCCTGGCTCGCCGGCGAGCTCGATCAATTGTTGCGATGGAGCAGGGACCGTCGCATCACGCTCTGCTGCCAGAACGTCTCTGAAGGCGAGTAGCGTTAAAAGCCGCTCTCGCGATTTCAGGATTCGTTCCCTTTCCCTGGACAGCTCAAACCGGCTCCACTGATCGGTGGCGGTTGCGTCGACCCCTCCGGCAAGCGCGATGGCGTGCAGGATTGTCATGCCGGGAGTGTATTTGAAGACGCCCGGCCGCGGTACCGGGCCGGTCACATAGATCGGCTCGCGCTCCAGAATCCGCACCGTCAGCCGAACCGGTCCTCCCAGCAAGGTGGAGTATGACGCTTCCACTGCCCGCGTGAGGGTCGCCTGGGTGCGACCGGCAACGTCAACGTCGCCAATGAATGGCAAGAATACTCTGCCGTCGCTCTGAATGACATAGTCGCCCGATAGTTCAGGGCGCTCGATCAGGGTCGATAGCGTATTTGTCCGGCCGGATTCCAATCGCAGGCTCTCGAACATCGTGATCTTCAGGCGATCGCCGACGGCGAAGACCGTAGCGCTCCCCTGGTGCGGGACATTCTCACTTGCCGCAGCGCCGGCCGAGGGTTCAACCGGGTCCGATTGTGCTGCGCCGGCCGTGTACATCGAGACCGCTGCGGCGATTAGTATAAGCAGCAGCCTGTCGGCGACACCAGACGTTGTAACTGGGCGGATCATGGCTTTGCTGCTCCCTGCATGCCCTTAATGTTCGGCCAGGCGACGCTTCCGGTGCGGACCAGTTTGCCCCAACCGACCAGCCGTCCCTTGATGGCGGCAAACAGCGCGCGAATCGCAACGACATAGAGGAGCTGCCGGTAGCAAAAGCGCTGGACGATAATGAGTGGAAGCAGCCGCCAATTCGCTCGGTCGCCGCTTAGCGCAATGCCGATCGTGGCCGCCGCTGCGTCGACGGTCTGGAACATCAGCCAGTAGCCGATCAGGAGGGTTGACGTCTCTTGGTCGTGATTGAGGATCGCGGCGCCCGCGGCAACGATCAGCAGGGCGTCCATAAAGGGCGCCAGCAGGGTAAAGCCAAACTGAAAAAGGAATATGTTGGGAATCACGACAAGCGTGACGCCGCGGCCGGGGCCTGCCAGCCTGGCGTGCTTCCACGCGACCTGAAGTGTGCCGAACATCCACCGGAAGCGCTGCTTCATGAACGCCCGCAGCGTTTCGGGCGCCTCGGTCAAGGCGCGCGCGCGAGATTCCCCGACCACCCGCCATCCGCGCCGTTCGATCGAGAGGGTGAGGTCTGCGTCCTCGGCAAGGGTATCCCTCGAATACCCCTTCACATCGATCAGAGCGCTCCGTCGCCAAGCCCCGATTGCACCGGGAACGACGCCGATCGCATTCACGAGCTCAAACGCCCGGCGATCGAGATTCTGACTGGTCACGTATTCCAGCGCCTGGAACCGGGTCATCAGGTTTTTCTGATTGCCGACGATAACGTTTCCGGCAACGGCGCCGATCGTTGGATCCTGGAAATGCGCGACCAGGTGTTCGATTGCATCCGGCCAAAGAACCGTATCCCCGTCGATTGCGACGATGATCTCGGCATCTGTCTTGGCAATGCCGACGTTGAGAGCCGAGGCCTTTCCGCCATTGTCTTTGCGGTAAACCAGGACGTTGGGACTGCCCTCGAACGTCTGCCTGACCCTGTCCGACGTGCGATCGCGGGATCCGTCGTCGATAACGATGATTTCGAGCTGGCTGGAGCAGGTCGAGGCCAGCAGCGCAGAGACCGTTTTGCATATGACGGCCTCCTCATTATAGGCGGGGACGACCACGGCAATCTTCCCGGCTTGCAGTTTCGGCAGCGGGCGCGCAGACGTCCTTCGTAGCTGGATCAAGGCTGCAGCGACGATAAGCAGAAGGCGCGTTACGCCAAGTATCGCCGCCACGACAGCGATGGCGGGGATTGTGGTGGCAAGCCAAAGCAGAAACCCTGCAAATTCCACCTGGAGGAAGGACTTGACGCGGTCGGAGACGGGCTCCCCCGACAGGCGAGGCATGATTTCATCACGGGTCTTTCCGATCAACTCGTGAGTCGTGACAAACCGGAAGCCTTTGGCCTTCAGTTGATCAATAATCGCCGGAAGGGCATCAATCGTACGCTGACGGTTGCCTCCCGAGTCGTGGAAGAGCATGACCCTTGCTCCACTTTCGACCTGGGCGAGCGTCTCAGAAATGATCTGCTCCTTGCCAAGGAAATAATCGAAGGCATTTCCGTCAAATCCCGCGAAAACATATCCAAGAGCGGACGCGGTCCGGACCAGATCGACGGCGTCGTCGAGCCGTTTATAGTCGCCCGCAGTATATGGCGGACGAAATAGAATCGATCGGATATTGAGCTTTCCTTCAAATACACGCTGCGTGCCGTTCAGTTCGGAGGTGATGCGGGCGACGCTGCTTCCGGTATGCATTTCAGCATGTGACCAGCTGTGGTTTCCGAGATCGTGGCCCTCGTCGTAAATTCGCTTCAGCAATTCCGGATAGGCGAGCGCGTTGATCCCAACGACGTAAAAGGTCGCTTTTGCAGAGTGCCGCGCGAGAATGTCCAGAATCTGGGGCGTGTAAACCGGGTCGGGACCGTCGTCGAATGTCAATGACACGGTCTTGGGCGCACGCGGATGCCACTCGGTGAGGATTGCTTGCCGCGGGAGCGTTTCGGTCAACTGACCGATCACGAGGCCGAGATGCGGGTTATAAGAAATGCGGCGCTGACCGGAATGTCCGGGCTTGACGCCAAGGACGGCCGCCCGCGCACGGGCGAAGCTGTCGAATCCTGGCTCTATTCTGCCTATCGACGCGAGCGCGCTTTCATCCGGCAGTCTGCCCCGTCCGGCGAAGGCCCAGACGCCGCGGTCCTCAAGGCCGAGTCTCCAGACTGCAATGCCGGCTGGCTCGATAGCCAGGATCGCCTTCAACTGGTTGAAGGCTGTTATGGCGTCGAGATACCAGACGTGATGACGGGTTCCATTGTTGTCGCGGTAAAGAAATCCCGGATTGAGGCTGCGATCGTCGAAAGACGGTTTTGTATCCGCGCGCGAAGCAAGATCCCAAGCCGCCTGAGCCGAGATCATGCGCTTGCCACCCCATTCATCCCAATCATAGCCAAACGAACCGATCGTAACGATTATCTTGGTGCGATCGACGCCGGCCGCGAGTGCGTTCAGGCGAGCTTCAACCCGTCCCTGCGGAGCGATCGGCGCGGGTTCGGCGCCGCCGTCGTCGTGAAGCTTGAGAAGGACATAGTCGCTAAGGCGGGACAAAGCCCGCGCGTGCTGCTCTGTCTCGCTTTCGGGAAGCGTAAAGATCAGTTCGCGCTTGTCGGATCGAATTCGTTTGCCGATCTCCACAAGAAACACGACCAGATTGCGGTGAGCCGATGGAGGGATATTCCGCAGAGTCAGCGTTACGCCGCTGAAGTCATTCTCGTTGAGATACTGCGCAATGCGTTCGATAATCCGTGTTCGGGCAGCCGGTGTTCCGAGGAGCTCCGCAAGTTCGCTTGCGCTCAGTTTGGTCGTTACCTCGGGGTAGATCTTCACATGAGCCGCATTCTTTCGCAGCCAATCCACGACGGTGCGGCTTCGTCGCTCAACTGTTAATCCGGGTCCGGTGTGGAATCGCTCGATCTCGAGCCAGTCGGGAATGATGGCGTCAAGGTGAACGGCATGCTGATGCAGGGAGGCGGTGCTGCCGACGTCGGAGTGATCGAAAAAAGCAAATCGAAGCGCTTTGGCGGCGGCGTCTGGCACCTGACGATTGTTGAGGCCGATGGCGGGAAATTGAAGTGCCGATCGGGCTGCGGTGCCTGCACTCGACCAGCCTGAATGCGGCTCGGGCGTGGACGCAGAGAGTGTCGGCAAGGTGGGTGCAAAGACCAGGCCGTGGGCGATGACAGCCATCCCGCCAACCGTCGTCAAGCCGGCCAGGGCAAGAACGATATTCGTCAACATCGCCCTGGTACCCCGCTTGTCCAAGAAAACGGGACTTTGTTCGGCTCCTTCTTTCGGCCATCCCGGCATTCTCGCCTCTCGAGCGGGATTCGATCGAGTGTACTGCCAATCAATCTCTCAGAGTTGTCCGGAGTTGGCCATTTACTCCTATGAGGTATCGCCCGATGTCGCGCTGCCTAAGCCGTAAGAGGTAGCATCGTGCCCATTTATCAATTTCCGGGCGCGAGAGAGGCCACTAGCTTTTCACTGCAATTGTCAGCCAGTCTGCCGCGGTGTTGATATGGTCGCACGTCACCGACGCCTTGGTCCGCTGTTGGTGCTTTTGACGTTGATCGCGCAGCCGACGGCGGCGTTCAGCTTCTTCACGCCCCGTGTGGTTGGCTATTACGCGTCTTGGACCGCTTATGGCGGCTATTCTCCAGAGCGGATTCCGGGCGGCTTGCTCACGCACGTGATCTATGCATTCGCAAATATTTCGGATGATGGCAGGGTTATATTGGGCGACGCCTGTTTGGATGCCGGCCGCTGCGAGGGCCGCTATAGCGCGGCACAGACGCCGGGTGGATCCTTTGCGCAGATGCGCAAGCTGAAGAACCAGTACCCGCACTTGAAAATTCTGATTGCGATCGGCGGGTGGAACTGGTCGCGCAACTTCTCCGACGCCGCATTGAGCGCAGAATCGCGAAGCCGGTTCGTATCCTCTGCGCTGGAGCTGTTTCTCGATCAGTGGCCCGGGCTTTTCGACGGATTCGACCTGGATTGGGAATATCCGGTCGCTGGCGGACGTCCCGAAAACCGATACCGGCCGGACGACTGGCGCAACTATGCGCTTCTGATCGCCGAATTCAGGCGGCAGCTGGATGCGCGCGGTGTCGCGGACTCTCGCCGCTATCTGCTGACCGTCGCTGCGCCGGCATCCCCAGCTCACGTCTTACAGAAGCAAGTATGGGAAAAGATCGACGCTCTCGTCGATTGGGTGAACCTGATGACATATGACTACCACACTGCAGGCGGCATGACGCACTTCAATGCGCCTCTGTTCGCGGTAACGGACGATCCGGCGCCGGACATGAACGTCCATGCCACGGTTCAACGATATCTGGCAGCGGGCCTTTCAGCTGAGAAGATCTCAATGGGATTGCCGTTCTTCGGGCATGGCTTTGGCGGAGTGCAAAGCGACGGCGATGGATTGTTTGAGGCCGCGAAACAGCATTCCTCCGGGACAGAATGGGGCGTCGGCGCGGTGAGCTTTCGCGAGCTGCGAAGGCACCGCAAGCCGACGCTGACGCGGTACTGGCATCCCGAGGCGCAGGTGCCCTGGCTGTTTGACCGCGAGGCGCGTATCTGGATCAGCTACGACGATACGGAGTCAATCGCGAGGAAACTTGACTATGTCGTAAGCCAGGCTCTGGGCGGAGTCATGATCTGGGAACTGAGCGGCGACGACGGTTCTCTGCTGCCTGCAATCAACCGGCGGCTGTTGTCGAAATAATGGTGCGCAGGCGGTGGTCTGGGACGCGATGTATGGAACTCGTTGAGCACCGTCTTGTCGCAACGCAACTCTGCCTTCTGGATCAACCTCCATTGTCGGCGCCGACAGAGCATACGCATACAGGCTCGGGCCATCGGCGAAGCCCAGCGAATGGACGCCGCACCTGTCACCCGGCATGTCGACAACGCTATGGTCAAGGCGATCGCCCGGCCGTTCCGGTGGCGCGATGTGCTCGGGAGCGGCGAGTACGCCACCATCCGTGAGATCGCCGCAGCCGAGACATCAATGAGTCCGACGTCGGACGGGTGCTGTGTCTGACGCTTTTTGCCCCCGACATTGTGGAGGCGACTCTCGGGAGACGGCAGCCGGCAGAGCTGCAACTTGAGGATATCTCTAGGAGATTTCCGGCGGAGTGGCGGGAGCAGCGCGCCTCAATTCCGAACCCTTCGCCCAGACGGAAAGAATGGGTTGTGTGGACCGAATTATTCGCCAAAATAGCGAAGGTTGGATTTAACATCTTTTCGATGTGTTAGCGCACGAGGTCGAAGCGCGCAAACATGGACCCCTCGAAAGACATTCCGCCGCGAGGTAAAGGCGGGTTCGTCCGGGCTTCGCATGGAACAGTCACATTTTTCATCGAGCGAACTGGCTCTTTTCCAGCAGAAGTTCCGGGCCCTCCAAAGCAAGGCGCCCTTCCCCTGGCAGGAACGGCTATTCGCGCAATTTTGTCGCGGTACCTTGCCTCCTGCACTCGATCTGCCGACAGGCCTCGGCAAAACGTCGGTGATAGCAATCTGGCTCCTGGCCCGGTTTATTGGCGGACGAGGCAAATCGCAATCGCATCCCACGCAGGCTGGTCTATGTCGTCGACCGGCGTGCCGTCGTCGATCAAGCTACCGCTGAGGCGGAAAAACTCCGCCGCTGGCTCGACCAGGATGAGGCATCTGCAGACTTCAAAGCGCGAATCGGCCTTCAGAACGCTTCGTTGCCGATCTCGACCTTGCGCGGCCAGCATATCGATAACCGCGAATGGCTTGCCGATCCCACGGCATCGGCGGTCGTCGTCGGCACCGTGGACATGGTCGGCTCACGAGTCTTGTTCTCCGGCTACGGGGTATCGCCCAAGATGCGACCCTATCATGCCGGGCTGCTGGGCGCCGATACGCTCGTGGTGCTGGACGAGGCGCATCTCGTTCCGCCGTTCGAGGCGTTGCTCAAGACGATCGCGCGCGATCCGAAAGGCGAGTTCAGGCCTCGCACGGCAGACGGCGGCAACCTCGTGCCAGGTCTGCATCTGATGTCGCTGTCGGCTACCGGCAGGGAGGACAAGGACTCTGATGGCGGGACGATCTTCCGCCTGACGGAGGAGGACCGACAGCATCCGATCGTGAAACAGCGGCTCGGTGCCGTGAAGAAACTGACGTTGAGCGAGGCGAAAGAGGCCAAAGAGCTTGTCAAGAGACTGGCCGAGCGTGCCTGGGCGCTCGGGACGGAGCCGCGGCCGGCGCGCGTGCTCATCTATTGCAACAGCCGCGACGATGGCGCGCTGAAGGTCAAGGAGGAGATCGAGGAACGCGCAAAGAAGGAGAAGATCGCGATTGCGTCCGAGCTGCTGGTGGGCGGGCGACGGGTGCGCGAGCGCGAGGCGCTGTTCAAGTGGCTGGAGACACACGGGTTTGTCGGCGACCGAAGCGAGGCGCAGGTGCCGACGTTCCTCGTTGCAACGTCGGCCGGCGAGGTCGGCGTCGACATGGACGCCGATCACATGGTCTGCGATCTGGTCGAGTGGGAGCGCATGGTGCAGCGGTTCGGCCGCGTCAACCGGCGCGGCGGCGACAACCGCGTTGCGATCATCGAGGTCGTCGCGGCTCCCGCCAACAAGGAGAAGAAAGACGGTGAAACCTGGCCGGAGCGACTGAAGCGTCTGCGCAAGCCGATTGACGCGCTGAAGGGCGACGCCAGTCCTGCTGCCATCGTCGCGCTCAAAGAGAACCGGTCTCTCCAGGAGGCGCTGCAGAAAGCCCAGACACCGCCGCCGCTGCGGCCGGCACTGACGCGCGCGCTCGTCGATGCCTGGTCGATGACCTCGCTGGAAGAGCACACCGGCCGGCCCGAGATCGAACCGTGGCTGCGCGGCTGGGTGGAGGACGACGAGCCACAGGCGACAATCGTCTGGCGCCGTTTCCTGCCGGCTCGTAGCGGAGGCAAGAAACTCGCCAAGGAGGCAATCAACGCGTTCTTCGACGAAGCGCCGCCGCAGACGAGCGAAGGCCTGGAAGCGGAGACGTCGCGAATTGTGAAGTGGCTGCTGGCGCGCGTCGATGCAGTCGGGAAAGCTGCCAAGACACTCAAGGAAATTGCCGCTTCAGAGGCTCTGGACGAGAAAAGTCCCGTGCTCTGCGTCCTGAATTCCAAAGGTGAGTTGGATGACAAGGACGAGGCGAACGGACAATGGACACTTGGAGCGCTTGCTGAGCTCAACAGTAAGAATAAAGCTTTCGGAGCGCGCCTCGCCGGCCGCACGCTTGTGGTTTCGAGCCTGCTCGGCGGGCTCAACCGCGACGGAATGCTCGACGAAGAGGTGGACGGCGAGCCGCCCGCGCTCGATGCCGATGAAACATGGGAGCCGCGGCCGTTCCGCGTGCGCGAAGTGAACGAGATATCCGCCACTGGCGATGCCGATTGGCGCGAAACCTATCGCTTCGCCATCAATCGAGCCGATGACGGCGAGGAAAATGCCTGGATCGCCGTCGAGGAGCGCCGGAATCAACCGCAGTCCGAGGACGACCGTGCGGTCGCGCGCTTTGAGCAGACGCTCGCTGACCATCAAAGCGCCGCCGCGCGCATCGCCGGCGATATCGCGAGGGGCTTGAAGCTGCCTGCGGCGTATTGCGACATGCTGGCCGTCGCGGCGCGGCTCCACGATGAAGGAAAGAAAGCGTCGCGCTGGCAGGACGCATTCAACGCGCCGCGCCAGGGCAGGCCCTACGCCAAGACAATGGGCCCCATCCATTTCAAGCGGCTCGATGGCTACCGCCATGAATTTGGATCGCTGCCCTCGCTCCAGATTGACGCCGCATTCAAGGCCTTGCCGGCGGACTTGCAGGATCTTGCGCTGCATCTCGTTGCGGCCCATCACGGCGCCGCGCGGCCGGTGATCAACACGGAAAGCTGCGAGGATGCGCCGCCCACGGCGCTCCAAGAACGCGCGCGCGACGTGGCATTGCGCTTCGCTCGGCTTCAGAGGCAATGGGGGCCGTGGGGGCTGGCGTGGTGGGAGTCGCTCCTGCGCGCCGCCGA
>NZ_JBKBVB010000116.1:0-13835 GCF_046289595.1 Pseudorhodoplanes sp. | reverse complement strand
ATCGACGATGCCGCGCTGCTTACCGTGATCCGCCGTTACACGCGGGAAGCGGGGGTGCGTAATCTCGAACGCGAAATCTCGACGCTGATCCGCAAGGCGGTGAAGGAGCTGACGCTCTCGAGGAAGAAGTCGGTTCACGTGACCGAAAAGAGCCTCGAGGACTATCTCGGCGTGCCGAAATATCGTTACGGCGAGGTCGAGTCCGAGGATCAGATCGGCGTCGTCACCGGGCTGGCCTGGACCGATGTCGGCGGCGAACTTCTGACCATCGAAGGCACGTCGATGCCCGGCAAGGGCAAGATGACCGTCACTGGCAATCTGCGCGATGTGATGAAGGAGTCGATCTCGGCGGCCGCGTCGTATGTTCGCTCCCGCGCCATCGCCTTCGGCATCGAGCCGCCGATGTTCGAGAAGCGGGACATCCACGTGCATGTGCCCGAAGGGGCGACGCCAAAGGACGGACCGTCTGCGGGCGTGGCGATGGTCACAGCAATCGTCTCGGTGATGACCGGCATACCGGTCCGCCGCGATGTTGCGATGACCGGCGAAATCACGTTGCGCGGCCGTGTGCTGCCGATTGGCGGCCTCAAGGAAAAGCTGCTCGCGGCGCTGCGCGGTGGGATCAAGACGGTGCTGATCCCCGAGGAGAACGCCAAAGATCTGGCGGATATCGCGCAGAACGTGAAGAGTGGTCTTGAGATTGTGCCGGTTTCGCGGATGGACGAGGTTCTGGCGCGTGCGCTTGTTCGCGCTCCCGAACCCATCCAGTGGGAGGAGCCGGCCGTGAAGCCGGCAGCCGATCAATCGGACGAAGACGGCTCGGCCCTGACCGCGCACTAATCATCAGGCGAAACGAATTGAAGCGGCGGTGTCCTGATTGGGCGCCGCCGTTTCTGTTTCCGCCTTCGGCTTCGGCGATCGCCAGCTTGCTTTTGCCGTAGCGAAGGCGTTACGCATAGTGCGCCTTCAGAAATCGTTTGTGAGAATCACGATGTTCTTCCGTTCCCTGCTCAGCGCCGCGGCGCTGGTGTTTGCTGCGTCTGCTCCGGTTGCCGCACAGGACTTCCCGACTCGTCCGATCACCATTCTGGTTGGGCTCGCCCCAGGCGGCATTACCGATGTAATGGCGCGGCTTTACGCCGAAACTGTCTCGCGCAAGCTTGGACAAGCCGTCATCGTCGAGAATCGTCCGGCGGCGAGTGGAGCGGTGGCGGCTGCCGCTCTACAGAATGCGCAGCCCGATGGTTATACGTTGCTCCTGTTTTCCGGGGCGCAACATGCGACCATTCCGGCGCTGTCGTCAGCGGCAAGCTACGATCCGGTCAAGGGAGCGGAGCCAGTCTCGTTGCTGTTCAATTTCACCGGGATCGTTGCGGTGCCTGCGGACAGTCCCATCAAGTCGATGGCCGAGTTTGCGGCCTACGCCAAATCCAAGCCGGGCGGTTTGAATTTCGGTTCGCCCGGCGTAGGAACGCCCTCGCATCTGGCGGCGGCAAAACTTCTGACCATCACGGGAGCGCCGGCGCAGTTTGTCCACTACAAGGGCGGCTCGCCGATGATGGCCGATCTCGTCGCCGGGCGCCTCGATGTCGCATGGCCGAGCGCGCCGGCGTCCAAAAGTTTCTTGCTGGACAAGAAGCTGCGGGCGCTGGCGGTCGATGCCGGCCAGCGCTGGTCGGCGATCGCCGATGTTCCGACGTTGCGCGAGGCGGGCTTCGGCGAGGCGAGCGTGGCGAACTGGTTCGCCATCGCTGCCGCACCGGGCACGCCCCCGGCGATCATTCGCAAGCTCAATGCGGCCTTTGTCGAGGCCGCGCAGGATCCTGAGCTCAAGCGCAAGGTCGAGGATTTCGGTATGACCGTCACCACCAGCACTCCGGAAGAAATGGGAAAGTTGATGGCCAAGGAAGCTGCTGAGATCCGCGACCTGGTTCAGAAGCTCGGGCTGAAGCAATAGCGCCGGCAGTCGGGGGCTTTGCGCGCTTGCACGTTGCCAGAGCCGAAAAACGTTGCCTTGCGCGCGCGGCCGTCGAACCTTTATGAGAGATCGGCCAGGGCGGTTAGCTCAGCTGGCAGAGCATCTCGTTTACACCGAGAGGGTCGGCGGTTCGATCCCGTCACCGCCCACCATTTTCCAAAATTCCAGCGGCTTTCCGCGTCTTCCCGGGACGTCTTCCGCTGCCGCGCTCGATGGCTTTGGCTCCCCGCCGGCAAAGAACCCGTGCGACCTTCTGTTGCTTCGTGACACTATTGCAACCTAAACATGGTAGTGTTAATATTGCACCATTCCAGGTTGCAGAGGTTTAGTCATGACAGGTCTTCGACGTCCGGACGTTCTAGCCGCGCTCACAGCGATGCGGGACGATGTTCAGCGGCAGGTGGCTGCACTGGACCGATATCGCGCGATCAAGAGCCTTGAGCAAACGATCGAGGAGTTTCCGGCGCTTGAAGACCTGACCCGTGCGCTCGGTGAGATCCGCGAGCGGGTTCAACGGCAACTCGACGAGACCCGGGAATTTCGCGCGCTGTCCGCCATCGACCGCATCCTGCCGGAATTGACCGGCGTGTTTGATTTGCTCCATGAGCAGCGATCAGACGATGCCGCTGGCGCCGTAGCGCAAATCAGTGTTCAGGAGTCGGCGCAGCCAGAGGCTGAGGTCATCGTCGAGGCCGCCGTGGCACAGCCTTCCGCGATGTCAGCCACCGGCTTTGAGGCCGTCGCATATGGTGACAGCGGCGCGTCGCCCGGCGAAACCGGGCAGGCTGTGCCGCCCGCAATGCCGGACAGTGACGAAACGGCGCCGCAGCGCGAGACGCAGGCAACCACGAAGGCTGCGGAAGGCCTGTCGCTTGCGGACAGCGTCGCGCTGTTGATGGCGCAGGGTATCGCTTCGCCTCCGCGCGACACGCATCCACCGGATTCCCAATCGCCCGAGCGAGGCGAAAAGGCGGCATTGGCGCCGGCAGAACGGGCGGCGTAGCCCGAGATCCAAGATGCGGCAAGGGCAGGGTGGGAGGAGGCAATGAACACATATCAATCGCCCTATATCGACGGACAGGTGCTGGGGTCCGAAACCCCGGCGCCGCGCCGCGAAGACCCGTTGCCGGTGCCGCAGGCCGAAGCCAAGATTCACGGGTGCACCAAGTCCGCCTCCGAATGTCTGCACAAGACCACAAAGCTTGCACGAGAGTTCAATCACGGCACGGTCTCGGCAGCGCATCTCATTCTTGCGATGACTCTGATCCCCAATGCCAGCCGGCAATTCGAGTTGCGCAAGATGGACATCGACCGCGCCTTTCGCGCAGCGATGAACGCCCTGATGGATATCGAGCGCGGCAGTGCGTCGACCGGCGCACTGCCTGTCCTCTCGGAAGAATTCAACGTCATCGTCACGCTGGCGCAGGAACTGGCGCGCAATCGCGACAACCAGGAGGTCTCCGTCGACGATCTGCTCACCGCGCTTGATCGTCTGCCTATCGATTCGTCGGCCGCGCAGCTGGTGCGAGGCGAGAAGCGGAGTGGCCAGGCTGCGCCTGATATTCAGAGCGCATTCGATGAGCTCACAGGGACGATCCATCAGCAATATCAGGAGCTGCGGCAGGTTATCGATATGCTCAGGCTCGATCTGCAGAGCGACGACGTTACGCGGCTGAAGGAATATCTGCAGCAGCGCGACGGCGCGATCGAGCAGATCGTCCGCAAGGGGTTTGCCGAACTTGGACAAAAACTTTCGTCACCGGTCTCCGATGCCGCGGAGCCTGCGCTGGCACCGCCGTCCGTAACGGCTGGCGGCGAAGAAAATTCGCTATGGGAGAAGATCTTCGGACGCAAGGCGCCCGAGGCTCCGGCGGCACAGCCGGAGGTGTCACCGGCACAGACGCGGTGGGGGATGTAGGTTGCGGCTTGCGGGAGGGGGGCCGACCGGCCGCTCAGCGGAACCGGATTGCCTGGACGAACTGCTCCTCCGCCTTCGAGATCACGGCAGGGAAGGCAGGCATTGGCTGGGCTCGCGCGATCATGGCGAGCGCCTCTTTGTCCACGGCCGGCGATCCGGATGAGCGGATGATGGCGCTTGCCACCACCTTGCCGCCGCGGTTTACCGTGAAGCCTACCACAACGGTGCCGCGCCCTTTGGCCGGCCGCTTGTATCGCTGCAGGTGTGCGCTCAGGGTACTCGCATAGTTGATCATCGCGTTGCGCTCCGCGGTGGTGCCCGCCTTCGGCGACACCGGCTTCTCGGCGCGCTTCTCGGCTTTCGGACTCGCGGTCGGCTGGCGAACCGACTGGACCTGCTGCTGCACCGGTTCCTCGACAGGCTCCGGTGGCTTCGGCTGCTCTACCTCCTGCTTTTTTTCTTCGGCGACCTCTTGCTTCGGCGGGATGACGAGGTCCGGCTCCGGCGCCGGAACCGGCGGCAGATCGATGACCGGTTCCTCCGCCGCCTGCTGCGCCGCCTCGGGCTGCATGCTCGCCTGGGAGTCGAAGGTTTCCGGGCCTGGCGCCAGATCGGCTTCGGTCTCGGGAGCTGCGGCTTCGGGGGCGAAGTCGATCATCAATGCCGGCACTTCGGCGCCGGTGATGCCCGATGTCGGCGCGACATAGAGATAGGCTGCCACCAAGGCGGCGTGCGCAGCGCTGACGACAAGCACGGCCGCGGCCCAGCGGCCGATATGAAGATCGTCGCGGTCGAGGTCGTCGCCCCACGCGACGGGCGTCATTTCTGTGTGTCCCGCGCTTCGAGGCCAACCAAGCCGATTTTCAGATAGCCGGCCGAACGCAACGTATTCATCACCTCCATCACGTCGCCATAGCTCACAGCCCGGTCGGCACGAACGAAAATCCGTTCCTCGCGATTGCCCTTGGTGGCGGATTCGAGCGCGGCCGGCAGGCTTGCGCGCGCGATCATGTCCTCACCGATCGCAAGCGTGAGATCCGCCTTCACCGTCAGGAAAACCGGCTTGTCGGGCCGGCGCTGCGAATCCGCCGTCGAGCTCGGCAACTGGACCGGAATATCCACCGTCGCGAGCGGCGCAGCCACCATGAAGATGATCAGCAGCACCAGAATAACGTCGATGAAGGGTGTGACATTGATATCGTGCGTTTCGACGTCGTCGTCGTCCCTCGAAAAATGGACTGCCATGGCTCACTCCGCCGCTTCGCGCAGGCGCACCCCGCCGCGATCGAGGTCGCGCGACGCAAGGCGCAACACGTTGGCCGACGCGTTGCCGAGGATCAGCCGATAGCCGCCGATCGAGCGGGTGAACGCGTTGTAGATCACGACGGCGGGGATCGCTGCGACAAGACCCATCGCGGTTGCGAGCAGCGCCTCGGCGATGCCCGGCGCGACCACGGCTAGGCTGGTGGAATGTGCTTTCGATATCCCAATGAAGCTGTTCATGATGCCCCACACCGTCCCGAACAGGCCGACGAAGGGAGCGGTGGCTCCGATCGTAGCGAGAATGCCCATGCCGTTGCTGATGCGGCGGCTGGCGGTCGCCTCGACCCGCTCCAACTGCCAGACGATACGTTCCTTGACGCCGTCTTTCGGCAGCATGTGCGACAGCTCGACCTCGTGCGCGGCCGCGCGGACGAGCCGCGCAACAGGGTCCTTGTCCGTGGCGAATTCGTGCCGGGCATCGTCAAGCGATTTCGCCCGCTCAAGCCACCGGTTCTTCCGCCGTGCGCGGCGCTTTTCGAAACGCAGCTCGAGCGACTTGGCGAACCAAAGAACCCAGGTCAGGAAGGATGCAATGACCAATCCGATCATCACGGCCTTCACGACGATGTCCGCATCGAGGAACATCTGCCACGGCGTCAGGTCGTGCGGCAGCATGTGCGCGGGCACACTGCCTGGCGCCGCCGTTGCTGTCTCGGGGCGTGCTTCCGGTGCTGGCGCGGTCGGAGCTTGCACATCGCCTGATGGCGACTGCGCTGTGTTTGCGTGCTGAGGTTGGGCCGGCGGAATTGCGAGTGGCTCGGGCGCAGGGGCCTGGGTCGTTGCCGGAGCGATCGCATCACCCTGTTGGGTCGCAGTCTGTGCAAGCGCCGGAGTCGCGAGCAGCAATAAGGAAAGCGAGACGCCCGTCGCCAGCGATCTGAAATTCAAAGCCATCTCGTGTCCTTCGCGCGGCATCAATCGCGGTTGCGCATGACGCGGCGCAGGTAAGGCGCAACGCGCAAGTATCGCGGCGCCACGCATGATCAATCGAGATGACGTTCAACCGCAAAATCGGAGGAGAATGCAACAACGATAGTTTTTAGTTTTTCAAATGCAAATCGACGCGCCATTGCAAGCGGCTCATCGTTATCAGTGCTGCAAGACGTCGCGGGTTGCAAGAAGTCAGGAATGATCGGGCATCCATTCGAACTTGGCGCCAGCGAGGGGGCCGCTCAAACAAAGCGGAAGCGGTGTCGCCAGGCGATAAAGGCCAAAGGGCGCACGGCGATCAGGAGAGCGTACCGGAAACAAAAATGCGCATCGGTTTACACCAATGCGCATTCGTGGAATTCGAAACGCTGGACGGCGTCAGATCGCTTCCTTGAGTTCCTTTGCAGGCCGGAATGCGACCTTCTTGGACGCCTTGATCTGAATCTGCTCGCCGGTCGCAGGATTGCGGCCCATGCGGGCGGCGCGCTTGCGGACCTGAAGAATGCCAAGGCCGCCGATCCGGATGCGGTCGCCCTTCTTCAGATGCTTGGTGATGGTTGTGACAAGGTCGCCGAGCATCGCCTCGCTCTGCTTTTTGGATAGCTGATGCTCCTCGGCCAACTGAGCCGCCAGATGCTTCAGGGTAATGGTTGGAGCTGTCGCCGGCTTCTTGTCAGCCATAGGGAGGCCCTCCTTTTCATAGGCGCCGTCACGAAAAACCAGTGATTGTGGCGTTTAGACGATTCGGGACTCGCCGAAAACGCCTCATTTACAAGGGTCCAGAGCATTTTTGGCCGCCGGGTGCAATGAGAAAAGCCCATGCTGCAGGGGTTTCTTGCATTGGGGAGCGTGTCGTCGTCTGCCGGAAAGCGACGACACGGTTCGCAGGTTGCGCTGAAAATTGTACTAAGCCATTGACCGATAAGGTCATAATGGCGGGAGCGACGGGACTCGAACCCGCGGCCTCCGGCGTGACAGGCCGGCGCTCTAACCAACTGAGCTACGCCCCCGTACCGGGAGTGCGGCGGACTTAAATCTCACCCGAGCTCAAGTCAAGCACTGACGCCGCTTTCCCGCCGCGATCACCGGAATTCCCGGAACTCAGACCGCGTAAAGTCGATAGGCGCTGCCGTAGCGGCCGAAATCGTGGCTGGTGACGCCATTGCGCAGGCTTCCATGATATTGAGCGGGCGGCGCCACGACCGACACTTTCACGACCGCGCTCTCGCCCGGCTTCACCAGCCCGGCATGGACTGCGGCGACCGACAGCGCGGAATCGCCCGTATAGACATCGGTGCCCCAGAGCGGCCCTTCGGTTTCGCCACGCACGCGGAAATAGAAGCTTGTGCCGACGCTGCTCCCAAGTTCCAGCATGTGCGGCGGTGCGTCCGCGGCGAGATAGCCCTTGTCGAGCAGTTGCCGGACTTCCTTCTTCGACAATTGGCCGCGGCGGTCGAAATAGGCGACCAGTTCTTGCACCACCTTCATAGTCTGCTCCCGTCGATCGCAATGACGCGCCCATAAGGCGGCGCGAATAGTCCTGCGCGCGGCAGCACCCACAGCACACCATAAGCCGGCGCGGCCTGCGGAAATACGATGTCGCCGTCGGTGATGATGACGACGGCGCGCACCAGTGGATCACGGTCGAGCGCGCGCATCGCCGGCGACAGGTCGCTGCCGCCAAATCCGGTCACCGGATACGATGCGAGCGCGTCCGGCGGCACGGTGTCGTCCGCAGTGACGGCAACGTCGCATTGCACCACGCGTATCTGGTCGACTCCGGCGGCCTCGCAGAAGTCCGCAATTGCGCCCAGAGCCACGGGGATGTGCTCGGTCATTGAGCCCGAGGTATCGAGCAAGACGGTCAGCATCCAGGAGGCGCGCCTGCGACCGGGCATCACGAGATCGCCCGATCCCCTGCCGCGGCGTGAGGGCCGCGTGAAACTGCGTTCGGCCATGGCCGACGACTCGATCCAGCGTTGCAGCGCGGCTTGCCAGGCAGGTCTGAACTGGCCGCGCAGTGCCGAAATCTGCGCGCTCGTGCCGCCAGCTGAGTTACCATGAGCCCGCTGCTTGCCGATCGCTGCGGCAAGCACCCGTGCACGCGCAATGGCGGCCTCGATTGCCGCTTTCTGCTGCGCCTGATCCTGGGCGTCCGCAGGAAACATATCGCGCTCTTTTTCATCCGCGAGCACGTCACCAGCGGTATCGTCCCCGGTGCCTGGACGTTGGCCGAGCGCCTGCCGGACCGACGCATCCTTGCCTTCCCAGACGCTGGTGCGTGCGCGCATCAGATCGGCGTTGCGCCGCATCTCGATCACAATGTCCTCGGCCGAACGGGCTTTTGCTCCCGGCATGTCGAGTCCGCCCGCCGGAATCGCAGCAAAGCCCAGTTCGCCGCGCAGGATGTCGTTGATGATGTAGTCGTGCGCGTAGTTGAATTCGAGGCGGCCGGAGCCGCGTGCGCGGTCATGGGTGCGCAGTGCCAGATGGAGGAGCTCGTGCGCAAGCACAAAGACGAGTTCGTTATCCTTCAGCCGCGCCACGAAATCCGGATTGGCGATCAGCCGGCCGGACGCAAAGATGCCCATGGTCGGAACGCGCCGGTCGAGGGCGACATGAACTGCAGCGGCAAGCCCCGCAAGATGCGGCAGCGGCACCGTAACCATGCGCAGGCCTTCCGCGATGCGATGCAGCGTCGCGCTATCCGCCTGGCGGACAGGTTTTGCGGCGGCGACGCTCATGCCCTGGTCACCTTTCGCAGCAGCGCCAGCATGGCCTTATCCGCGCCGAGTGCGCCCCATTGCGCGACGAGATCCGTCAGCAGATGAAGCTGGTGTTCGGTCGGCAGGCTGCGCAGGAAGCGCGCGATCGCGCTGGGCTTGACCTTGCCGAGCCTGCCGGCAGCAACGTTCTGACGGATACAATTCAAAACAAACCAGCGCGCGGTCTCGCCGGACGGCAGTGTGTCCGGCCGCTCGATATAGCTTTCGACCGGCGACAGCGTGCCGACGGCTTCATCTGCGAGCGCGCAGAACACGGCGGCGTCTTCCGCCGACAGGCGGCCAAAGGCGAGCGCGCGCCGGGTATCGCGATTGAGGATGCCGGACGCTTCCGCCTTGTCGAGGGCCTGCGACAGCTGGGACCAGGCGCGGGGCGTGGAGAAGGGCTCTGGATCGTGCGGCACCTCCCGCATCAGCGCGTCCGGCATGAACGTGATGAAGCTGCGGATATCTGCCCGGATGCCGGCCTTGAGCGCCCAGTCTAGCCATTCAGCGGGATCGACCCGGAGGTTAAGGACGGTGACGCGATTGACCAGCGCCGAGCTCATGGCGCGGACGAGGGCCCGGTCGTGCTGGCGGTTGCCGGCGGCCACCACCCAGGTGCCGGTGGGCAGGGCATGCTCGCCGAGCCTGCGCTCGAGCAGCAGCGAATAGAAGGCCTTCTGTACGTCCGGCGCGCAGGCCGGCAGCTCGTCGAGGAACAGGCAGAAGGGCTGCGGCTGCTCCGGGAGGAGCAGGCGGGGCGGACAGAAGACCGAGCGCTCGCCAACGATTTTCGGCACGCCGCTGACGTCTTCGGGGGCGATCTGGGTGCCAAGCAGCGAGCGGCAGGGCAAGCCGGCCTCGGCCGCAGCCTGATAGACCATCTCCGATTTGCCGACACCGGGCGGCGAGAGCAGCAGGAAACTCTGTTCGTGCGCCATGCACTGAACGAGCTTCTTGGCCTGCCGGAGGGTGATCGATTGCTGAAGGGCGCTCGCGCCTGCGTCCATCGGACGGCTCCTGGGTGAAGAAAGCGGGGCGTTCCCTCACCAGGAACAAGATCAATCTAGGCGGTGCGGCCGCGCGGCGCCAGCGGTCGCGACGGATTTTTTCCGCACCGCGCTGCAGCATGCGGCGGTACGGCGCTTGTCATGACGAT
Source organism: Pseudorhodoplanes sp. (assembly GCF_046289595.1). GTDB lineage: Bacteria > Pseudomonadota > Alphaproteobacteria > Rhizobiales > Xanthobacteraceae > Pseudorhodoplanes. Next base: position 3,762 of record NZ_JBKBVB010000116.1, on the reverse strand, counting down.
TTCGTTACAGAATTATGACAATCTGAGTGACGCCCGCTCCGGGCGTGGATTTGGAATGCCATGTCGACGTCGGGTCTCGGGTTCCTTCTGGGCGGAGCGTCTATTGTCCGCCGCGTATTCGATGGGGTTTGGCCGGGCGCCGTCCTGAGCGCGGCCCTTCATACTTGGGTTCTGACCCGCATTGCCCAGACCGAATACGGCACCTTCAACCAGGTTCTCTGCCTGCTCACCTGGATTTTCCTGAACTGCCTGTTCCTGCTGATGGTCCGGCGCGCCGCGCTCGCGGCTCTGTTGTCGCTTGGGCTGGTCGAGCTTCTGATTCTGGTCTCGCAGTTCAAGTTCAAGATCACCTGGATGACGGCGACCTTTCTCGACGTCATGGTGATCGATCCGGACAGCCTTGCCTTTCTGATGTCGGCGGTTCCGGGTCTGCGCATGCTCACCGCGGCGATCGTCATCGTCTTCGTCGTTTGCATGCTGTTGCTGACGCTGTGCGACCGGACCAGAATTTCGCGGGCATTTTCCGGGATCGTGGCTGGCGTCTCGCTTGCCCTGATTGTCGGCTTGTCAAATGCGGTGCCGGAGCAACCGCACGAAACATTCCAGGGCGTCAATCACGTCTCGAACTTCACCCGTTCGGCGGTGGTGTCGCTTTCGGAACTTGCCGATAGCGGCTGGCTGGAAATCGACCGCGCCTCGGCAAACCAGATGGCTTTGTTTTCGGCGGACGAGACCTGTACGCCACAGAGCAGGCCGCCGCACATCATCATGGTGCTCGACGAATCGAGCTTCGATATCCGCCGGGCCCCGGGCGTTGTCGTGCCGGATGATTATGGCCGGCATTTCCAGTCGACCGACGGCGTATCGCGTACGCTGATCACCGAGGGGACCGGCGGCCCGACCTGGTACACCGAATATAACGTCCTCACTGGGCTCTCGACGCGCTCCTTCGGCCGGATGAGCTTCCATGTGACGCGGCTCGCGGCGGGCCGTGTGAAGCGCGGGTTGCCACAGGCGTTGCGCCGCTGCGGCTACCGGACCTTCACGCTCTATCCGGCCTACGGCGCGTTCCTGAGCGCGCGCGGCTTCCAGAGGAGCACCGGCATCGAGCGCATGATTGATGCGCATGAAATGGGAGCGGGCGATGTCGAACCAGACGCCTTCTATTTCGACAAAGCGGCGCGGCTCTTCGCCAAGGAGAAGGGCAAGGAGCTGGATGGGGAGCGGGACAAGAAGCACGGTACTGCGCCGCTATTCATGCTGGTCTATACTGCTGCCAATCACTTTCCCTGGACGACAACGTATCGGCCCGATCTGACGCCGGACTGGACGGCGTTGAATGCCGATCCCGAAACTGACGAATATGTGCGCCGGCAGACCATGAGCGCGCGCGACTACGCAGCCTTCGTCGATCGGCTCAAACGCGAATTTCCGGACGAGTCGTTCCTGATCGTGCGGTTTGGCGATCATCCGCCGGCCATCGCACCGCGGCTGATCGCGCCCGGCCTGTCGGATGCGCAAATCGCCGAGCGCATCATGGTCCGCGATCCGAAATTCTTCTCAGCCTATTACGCGATCGACGCCATCAATTTCACCCCGGCCGATCTGTCGTCGGCGCACGAGACGCTGGACGCCCCCTATCTGCCGCTGGTGGTGCTTGAGGCCGCGGGCTTGCCGCTCGATTCCACCTTCGCCGAGCAGAAACGGATTTTGCAGCGTTGCGAGGGCCTGTTCTATCCGTGCCGGGACGGCGCCGAAGCCCGCCGCTTTAACCGGCTGCTGGTGGATTCCGGGGTGATCAAGGGGTTCTGAGCCTGCGCTATTTTCTTTCCGCCGCCTCCGCGCTTTTCACCACGCCGCCGGCCACTTCGGTCAGCGTCGGGCGGGGCAGGGCGGAGAATGGCAGGGGGCGCGTCACCTCGATCGCGGCGATGCCAAGCCGCGCGGTCAGAAGCCCGTTCAGAACGCCTTCGCCAAGGCGCGCCGAGAGCCGCGCCGCGAGCCCGTGGCCGATCATCTGCTGGATCAGGCTGTCGCCCGCCGCCATGCCGCCGGTAATGGTGAGATGAGCGATCACGTGCCGCATCAGCCGGAACAGGCCGAAGGTACCGGGCCGCCCGCCATAGAGCAGGGCCAGCTTGCGCACGAGCCCGAGCGCGGTGATCAGGACGAAGAAAATGTCGATTGCCGCACGCGGAGACACCGCGGTGACGATCGAGACACGCTTGGCCGCGTTGCTGACGAGTTGGCGCGCCTCCCGATCGAGCGGCGCCATCAATTCGCGTTCGGCGAGGCGGATCAGGTCGGCGCCATCGATGATCTCGCTGAAATGCGCTTCGAGCTTGGTGCGGCTTCGGGCGAGATGCGGCACCTGGCTCTCGATGACAAGGAGTTCGCGCAGGATCGCCTGGCCGTCGGCGCGGTCGTCGGTGACGAGGGTTTCGGCGGCGCGCTCGCGCAGTTTGTCGATCGTCGCAAGCCGTGACAGCCCGGCGAGCTCGCGAACGACGATCACGATGAGGGCGACCACCGCGATTCCGGTCAGCCCGGCCGCGAGCCATCCCAGCGCTTCGTAGCGTGCAAACAGATCCTCGATCAGGTTGGTGACCGCCAGTCCGAGCGCAAGGGAGACAAGGCCCGCAACCGCGCCGAACAGAATCTTGCGCCACGGAACGCGCCGCTGTGCGCGCGTCGCTGAGGCGACCGCCGGGAGCTGTTGCGTCTCGGCGTCAGCTTGGGCAAGCAGATCGATCAGCGGTTCCTCCTTCACCGCGGTCACGACCACATTCGGATCGTCGGGTGAGAAAATCGCAGGCTTGCGCGGTCGGCTCATCGCAGGCGGTCTCCGATCAGGAAGTCGAGCGCACGATCGAGCCTGATATGAGGCAGCGCAGGAATGCCGGTCTCGTTCCGCTCCAGTGCCGGCGGCCGGAAGCGCAGAAAGCGGTAGTCGGTGTCCTCGGACGACGCCGAGGACAGACCGCGAAACCGGCTTTCGGGCTCGAAAATCGCATCCGGATTGATGGGCAGATCGCCGGGATAGATCACAATCTGGGACTCGCCATCGAAGGTGCGGCCACCTGCCTGTTCTCCGGCGAGAGGCGTTCCCATGATGGCATGGAGCGCGCCATGCGGACCGCCGACATGCGCCTCACTGGTTGCACGCACCGACGCCATCGCGATCGCGTCGATACGCGCGCCGGAATAATCCGCGCGCTTGGTGGCGTCGGCAACCAGGCGCTCCAGGATGCGCTCGAGCCGGTCATGCGAACTGTGATGGAGCAGGTCTGCCTTGGTGGCGGCGAACAGGATACGATCGATGCGCGGCGAAAACAGCGCCGAGACCAACGAATTGCGTCCGACATTGAAGCTGTCGAGAATGGCGGCAAGCGCACGTTCGAGATCGTGGATGGCGTGCGGCCCCGCATTCAGCGCCGTCAGCGTGTCGACCAGCACGATCTGCCGATCCAGGCGGGCGATGTGATCGCGGTAGAATGGGCGCACGACGGCGTCTTTGTAGGATTCATAGCGCCGCCGCATCATTGCCCAGAGCGAGCCCGAAGGCGCTGAGCCTTCCAGCCGGTCGAGCGGTGCGAAAGTCAGTGCCGGAGAGTCGGCGAGATCGCCGGGCATCAGGAAGCGGCCGGGCGGCAACAGGCTCAGCGCAAAACGTTCGTCGCGGCATGCGCGCAGATAATCGGTGAAATGACGTGCGACGGTTTGCGCCAGCGCCTCGTCGGCGGGCGCATGCGGGGCGAGGGC
>NZ_JBKBVB010000115.1:0-14058 GCF_046289595.1 Pseudorhodoplanes sp. | reverse complement strand
CGCGAGAAGCACACCACCATCAAGCCGCTGTGGGATCTGTGGCGGTCGGTGACGCAGGATTTCTACGGCACCGCGAGTTTCGGCATCGTCGCCAACGAAACCTATGCGCGCGGCGTGCGTCATTTCCTCGAAGACGAAATGGGCATGACCTGCAATTTCGCGATCTCGCGCTGCGCCGGCGCCAAGACCGACAACGGGGCGGTGCGCAAGACGGTGCAGGACAAGACCCCGCTCATTCTGTTCGGCAGCTACAACGAGCGCATGTATCTGGCGGAGACCGGCGGCCGCGCCGTCTATGTGCCGGCCTCGTTTCCCGGCGCGATCATTCGCAGGCACACCGGCACGCCGTTCATGGGCTATGCCGGCGCCACCTATCTGGTGCAGGAGGCGTGCAACGCGCTGTTCGACGCGCTGTTTTTCATCCTGCCGCTCGGCACCGAGCTCGACAAGGTCGATGCCACGCCGGCGCGGCTGCAACCCGAGCTTTGCTGGAACGACGATGCGCGGCGCGAACTCGACCGGCTGGTCGAGGCCCAGCCGGTGCTGGTGCGCATTTCCGCGGCGAAGCGGCTGCGCGATGCGGCCGAGCGCGACGCGCGGCATAGCGGACATGACACGGTTTCGATTGCAAGCGTTGTGCGCGCGCGCATGACGCTGTCGGCAAACCAGGCGGCTTGAGGACGAGGGAGGACGGCATGGCGCTCGAAACAGACACCCGGCATCTCGGCACGGACCGTTGCCGCCATGGCGATGTCGAATATCGCCTGTTGCATGGCGCATTCGTTGCGATGTTCACGCTATCGTTCGGGTTGTCGCGGGCGATGCCGTGGCGCTGGGCCGTCCGCAGCAGCGATCGCGCGCCGCGCCGCAGCGTCATCGACGAAGCGCGGGCGACCGCCAACAAGATCGTGCCGATGGTGTTCATGGGATAGGAGGCGGGCGGCCGCGTTTCCGGCGATTGCCGCAAGCGCGAGAGTGATCCAGGGGCAAGACTGCACGAGGAGAGTCCGGTTTCCCCGGACGCGTTCGAGCCCGGTAGAGACAGCGATGGCGACGCCGAAAGATGTCGCCGTTGCGGAGTTTCCGTCCGGGTCAAACCGGGCGGAAAGTTTGCCGTGGCGGGCAACCGCGACGGCGATCCTTGCCGCGCGGGAATTGCGCGGTAACGGCCGCAAGGCCAACCGGAGAGGACTAACATGGCTGACTCTAGGGGCGGCTCTCTCTCGGGACTGACGGAACAGGAAGCTCGGGAATTCCACTCGATCTTTCTGACCAGCTTCATCGTCTTCGTCGTGATCTGCGCGATCGCCCACTTCCTTGTCTGGCAGTGGCGTCCGTGGCTCCCCGGACCGAAGGGTTACGCCTTCCTGGAAGGGGCGGGACAGACGGTGAGCTCCCTGATCCCGTTCGTGTCATAGGAGGATAAGCAATGTGGAAGATGTGGCTTCTCTTCGATCCCAGGAGAACCCTGATCGCGTTGTTTACCTTCCTGTTCGGGCTGGCATTGGTGATTCACTTCATCCTGCTCAGCACGAACCGGTTCAACTGGCTCGAGGGCCCGCGTCCCGCTGCGAAAGCAGCAATGGACATGTTGATCGGTTGACAGCAACCAAGACTGGTGGACGAGGCGCGGGCCAAGGCCTTCGCCCCGTCCACCGACGGCGGAGCGTCCGGGCAATCCGCGGGGCGCGGACTGCGTGATGAAGGGGCAAGACCATGGCCATGCTCAGCTTTGAACCAAAATATCGTGTGCGTGGCGGCACGCTGATCGGCGGAGATCTGTTCGACTTCTGGGTCGGGCCGTTCTATGTCGGCTTCTTCGGCGTCACGACAATCTTTTTCAGCTTCGTCGGCACGGCGCTCATCATTTACGGCGCGGCGCTCGGACCGACCTGGAATATCTGGCTCATTAGCATCAACCCGCCGCCGCCGGAATACGGCCTGGCATTTGCGCCGCTGAAGGAAGGCGGCATCTGGCAGATCGTCACCGTCTGCGCGCTCGGCGCGTTCGGATCCTGGGCACTGCGTGAGGTGGAAATCTGCCGCAAGCTCGGCATCGGCTATCATGTGCCGTTTGCCTTCAGCGTCGCGATCTTCGCCTATTTCTCGCTGGTCGTGATCCGGCCGGTGCTGATGGGCTCATGGTCCTACGGCTTTCCCTACGGCATCATGAGCCATCTCGATTGGGTGTCGAATACCGGGTACCAGTACGGCAATTTCCACTACAACCCGGCGCATATGATCGCGATCACGTTCTTCTTCACGACGACGCTCGCGCTCGCGCTGCACGGCGCCCTGGTGCTGTCGGCCACCAATCCGAAGCCCGGCGAAACCGTGCGCACCGCCGAGCACGAGAACACCTTCTTCCGCGACGCCATCGGTTGGTCGATCGGAACGCTCGGCATCCACCGGCTCGGCCTGTTTCTTGCGCTGTCGGCCGGCTTCTGGAGCGCGGTCTGTATCGTCATCAGCGGGCCGTCCTGGCTGTGGCCGGAAGGCGCGCAATGGGTCGAGTGGTGGGAATGGTGGCGCAATCTGCCGATCTGGTCGCAGCGTTAGACCAAGGAGCGTGTCATGGCTGAATATCAGAATATCTTCACCGCCGTGCAGGTCCGCTCCCCGCTTTATCCGGGCGTGCCGGTCGCGGCCGGTCCTTTCGTGCGGCAGGGCGGCGGCTTCTCCTACTGGCTCGGCAAGATCGGCGATGCCCAGGTCGGTCCGTTCTATCTGGGATGGACCGGGGTCGCCTCGCTGTTCTTCGGCATTCTCGCCATCGAGATCATCGGTCTCAACATGATGGCGAAAGTGAACTGGAACCCGATCGAATTCATGCGGCAATTGCCGTGGCTCGCGCTCGAGCCGCCGCTGCCCCAGCATGGACTGAAAGTGCTGCCGCCGTTGCAGGAAGGCGGCTGGTGGCTGATCGCCGGCTTCTTCCTGACGGTGTCGATCCTGTTGTGGTGGGTGCGCGTCTATGTCCGCGCACGCATGCTCGGCATGGGTACGCATGTCGCCTGGGCCTTCGCCTCAGCGATCTTTCTGTATCTGGTGCTCGGCTTCATCCGCCCGCTGCTGATGGGAAGCTGGAGCGAGGCGGTGCCGTTCGGCATTTTCCCGCATCTGGACTGGACCAACACCTTCTCCATCAATCACGGCAATCTGTTCTACAACCCGTTCCATATGCTCTCGATCGCGTTCCTGTATGGCTCGGCGCTCTTGTTCGCCATGCATGGTGCGACCATTCTCGCCGTGACCCGCTATGGCGGCGAGCGCGAGATCGAGCAGATCTTGGACCGCGGAACCGCGGCCGAGCGCGCGGCATTGTTCTGGCGCTGGACCATGGGCTTCAACGCCACGGTCGAGTCGATCCATCGCTGGGCCTGGTGGTTCGCAACGCTCTGCACCCTGACCGGCGGCATCGGCATCCTTCTGTCCGGAACCGCCGTCGACAACTGGTTCGAATGGGGCATCAAGCACGGCATTGCCGCGCGCTGACGAGTCGAGATGGATTTTGAATCGACCAACACAGCCCGATGCGCCGGCTTCGCGATCCCGGACCGCATGTCCGGCAATGGCGATGCCGGCCTCCGGCCGCATTCGTCGCTTGCATTCGATAACGGCGACGAGACTACCGGCCGGCTGCTGTCCGAATTGATGCGCGAGCGCACGGCGCAAATCCATGCGGAAGCCGAACGTACGGGAATCGTCGCCGACATTCTCCGGCGCAAGGCGGACCGGCAGGGCTATGCCGTGTTGCTGCGGAATCTGTTGCCGGTCTACGAGCGGCTCGAGGCTGCACTGGTGCAACGGGCGGGACATCCGGTCCTCGCGCCCTTCGCATGCCGCGAGCTGCATCGATCCCAGGCTTTGCGGCGCGATCTCAACCGCATCCATGGCGACGATTTCGCCCGGGCGCTGCCGCTTTTGCCCGCCGCCGAGGCCTATGCGGATCATGTGTCCCGGCTCGCAAAGGATGATGAAGTGGCGCTGGTCGCGCACGCCTATGTGCGTTACTTCGGCGATCTCAGCGGCGGGCAAATTCTCAAGAAGCTGCTTGGCAAGGCGCTGTTGCTGCCCCCAGACATGCTGTCATTCTACGATTTCGAAAGGCTCATCGATCCGGCGGCGGTGAAGCGCGGATTGCGCGCCGCCATCGACCTGGCCGGCCGGATGTCGCCTGAGCCGGAGAGCCTCATCGCAGAGGCGATCTGCGCCTTCAGGCACAATATCCGGATTTCGTGCGAGGTGCAGTTGATCGCGGGCGGCCCGGCAGCGCGGCCCGTCTGAACCGGACGTCACGTCTTGTCGCGGGTCGAATGCGAGACCAGGTGGTCGAGCACTTCGGCTGCACGGTCGACGGAGTTGCGCACGCTTTCCAGCATCTGCAGCATGCGCACATTGTCCATGCCGTCGGTGATTTCAAGCGCGGCGAGCTGCGCATTCTCGACCACCGAGGCGAGCAGCTTCTGATACAGAAGCTCGGTGCTTGCGTCGCGCCCGGAAGGCTTTTCGCGATGGCTTTCGTAAATGACGTCCTGGAAGCGGCGGCCGGCGGCCTCGGCGGCCTTGCGATCGGCGATATCGGTGAACAGCACGACGAAGCCGAGGATGCGGTCGGGCGAAGAAAACACCGGGTCGCCGCGCACCAGAAATGAGCGCGGTTCCAGCCCGGCGCGCAGCAGCGTGACTTCGCCGCGCCAGGTGCGCCGCAATTCGATCAGGTCTTTGAGCCTGCGGCGCGCTTCTGCGGAATCCTCGAAGAACAGCGCGAGATCGTCGACGAATTCGTAGGTCTGGTGCCCCTTCGGCAGCAGCGCCTCGAATGCGCCGTTGTGCAACAGGATGCGGCCCTTGGGATCGGCGATGACCACGGGCAGATCGGAAATCTGCACCTGTTTGGTGATATGCGCGAACTGGTCCTGCGCGATCAGGAGCCGCACCGATCGGAATTGCAAGACGACGTCGGCAACGGTCTCGCCGATCAGCTTCGCTGCCGTGAGATCGGCCGCGCTCCACGGCTCGCTCTTGCCTTCGACGAGCTGGTGCCACTGCGCGAAGGAGCGGCGGGGCGACAATTGCGAGGGATCGTCGCCGATCAGAACCGGTTTCAGCGGATCGCCACCCCAGGTGACCAGCTTGATCCGCTCGGGACGAAACCAGATCAGGTATTCGCCCGGGGAGCTGGAGACTGGCGTTGCGACGATCCCGCTGGCCACCGAGACCAGCGGTGCAAATTCCGGCTCGTCGAATCCGAGCGAAGCCGTTGCAAAAACCGGTACGCGCTCCTTCTGATCCAGCCAAGCCGCGATCTCGCGAAGCTGCAGCGTGCCAGGTACTTCGCCGGTCGACAGAATCTGGCCCTCGAAGAGCAGCGCCGCGCCGCTGGCGGCGAGCGGCTGCAGCAGCGATTGCGAGTTGTCGAACAGGGCGACGCGCCAGTCGCCGTCGCGCGAAATGGCCTCGATCATGCGCTGTTCGAGCCGGCGCACCGACAGTTCGGCCTGCGCCTGCGCGAGGCTCTCGAGCGCTGCGATCCGCGTCGCGATGGTTTCGGCCAGCAACTCGCAGGCCGCACGCATCTCATAAGACAGCGAACGCGGCGAATAATGATGGCAGGCGACCAGGCCCCACAGCTTGCCGCCCACCATGATCGAGGCGACCAGCGTTGCGCTCACCCCCATATTCTTCAGGTACTGAATATGGATCGGCGACATGCTGCGCAGCCAGCACAGCGACATATCGAGTTCGCGGTCGGTCAGCGGCGAAATCCGCGGCAGGACCGGAACCGGATCGTAGGCAACGTCGACCAGGACTCGCACGCGGTTGCGCTCGTAGAGCCGGCGGGCGATCTGCGGAATGTCGGAGGCCGGATAGCGGTTGCCGAGATAGGCTTCGAGATGCGGCTCGCGGCGCTCCGAAAATACCTCGCCATGGCCTTCGTCGTCGAAACGGTAGACCATGACGCGGTCGTAGCCGGTGAGCTCCTTGAACAGCGTGGCGCTTTCGTCGCAGAGCGTGCGCAGCGAGGATGCGGAGATAATGGCTTTCAGGGATCTGTCGATCGGTCCGGTCAGATCGGCCGTGGAGGCGCTGCGTTCAAATTCGAGAACGAGGCCGCCATCCGCCGGCCGGTGCAGCAAGACGTCAAATTCAGCCGCCGATCCGGACAGCGTGCATCGGACCGCCACCGGGATGGTGCGAAGCTGCTGCTGCAGCACCGGCGCGATCCGCTCCAGCAGATTGCCGCCCAGATCCTGCAGCTGACGACCGACCAGTTCGCCCCCCGCGACTGCGTCTTCGCAGTTGAGAAACTCAGCCGCATTGGCGCTCGCCTGCACAACGATCAGGTCTGGCTCCCGTACGACAACCAATGCGCCGTGCGGCTGGATCGAGCCGGCGAATTGAATCTGCTCCCGCTCGCAATTGGAAAGATCGGCTTGTCCAAAAGCAGGGGATGCTAGCGTACGAGAGTCCACCCCGGCTTGCTCCCGCGGATTTTGCCGGAAGCGCGCTATTCGGCGCCTTCGGGCGTCTCCGACCCTCTATCCAGGCCGTAACGATTGAGCTTCGCATAGAGGCTCTGCCGGCTCAATCCCAGAAGTTCGGCTGCGACAGTGCGGTTGTCGTTGGCCAGGTCGAGTGCCGATTTGACGTAATGCCGTTCCACGATAGCGACGGTATCCTTGACCAGGGTGCGCAGCGGCGTCTTGCCGATCCGCTCGGCCATGGCGCCCAGCGAGGAACGAAGGTTCTTGTCGTCGCCCGGTGCGCCGATCCGCCGCCCGACGTCGCGGATCAGCGCGCCAATATATTGCGGAGCGGTGTCGTCGTTACCGGCGGCAGAGATTTCGACTTCGGTCGTCGTTCCAAGTTCGCCCTGGATCGTGGTGGTAAACATGCGCACGAATTTGTGGCGCTCGACATTGGCGAGCAGTACGGCGAGGTCCGCGCCGGGCCGCGACAGCCATCGGGCCAGGCGTTCGCCGACCACGGAGCCCTTGGCGCCGGCCTCGACAAGATCGAGAAAGGCGCGATTGGCTCTGCGGATGACGCCGTCACAATCGAGGACGACGAAGCCGTCCGGCAACCGCTCGATCAGGTCGTCGATGGAAATCGAATCGGGACTGACGATCGCGGTCTGTCCGTGCCATCCCGGCGACAATTGCAGCATCGTCACCGAATTGGGCTCGGGCGACATCAGCGATGCGCGCACGAGCCACGGCTTCCGTTCGCTGCCCAGATGCACGAGGATGCCGGGCGCCTTGCCGTGCTCGCGCGCACGCAAGGTCATCGACTGGAACGCGTCGCGGTCCTCCGGCGCGATAGTCTGAACAAAGTCGCGGTCACCGGCGTCCGGCGCGGATTTCAGATCGAGCGCCGCGAGGGCCGCCGGATTGGCCTGCAGAATCCGCAAGTCTGCGGTCCGCAAGAGCATGACCGGTTCGTTGGAAGTGTCGAACAGCAGGCGATAGCGGGTTTCGACCTCGCGCAATTTCCAGTAATCGCGCTCCATTGCCTGCTGCGCGGCGATCAGGCGGGACTGCAATTCGGCGACGGCCTGGAGGTTTTTCCCGACGGCGAGCAGGCCTGCGCGCCCGCCCAGCAACACCGTGGTATATTCCATCGGCAGCTCAAGGCCGCTCGGAAAGCGCTGCGTGACCTGACGGAAAGCCGATACCCCCTGTTCACGCGCATCGGACAGCATGCGCTGGACCTTCTCGCCGCCGACATCGACCACGGTTTCGGTCCACCGCTTGCCGAGCCAGTCATGCACACCCTCACCGGACAGCGAACGCGACAGCGTCGCCTCACGGATCACGCCGTCGAGGTCGAGAAGCAACGTCACGTCCGGTTGAGCGATATTGATATTGCTCATACTTGCCGTGTCCGGTCTTGCCGAGTCCGGTCGTCGCCTGAGCGGGACCATCGCCCGAAGGATGTGCGCGTGCAGCCATAATGACGAGGCACCGATGCGCCCGTTTGGCCGTATTTCAAGTGTCAGTCAACACGTACACCGGTGTTGCCACCGGGATCATCAGCCAACGGCTCCCGGCTGTCGCGTTGGCATTCATATGGGATCGCGAGCCGTGTTTCGCCAATCGTCTGGCACGATCCATTGTACACTCTTCTAAGGCCTAAATATCTGAATTTCAATCAGAAAATGCTGGCCCTATTGGATTTCGGGCCATGACAAGCTGGCTTGACTGAGTTAATGTTAAAATGGTGGAACATTTTGGCCGCTTGTGACATGTCCGAGTGCCCATCGGCATCAACTAGGGAAGAGACGCTGCAATGAAAATGATGCGCCTGGCTTTGGCAGCCGCAGCCCTTGCGGCCACCACCGGAATTGACAACGCGTCGGCTCAGGATGCCGCCGCCGGCGAAACCGTGTTCAAGAAATGCATGACCTGCCACCGCATCGGCGAAGGTGCGAAGAATGCTGTCGGTCCGCAGCAGAATGGCATTGTCGGACGGCGAGCGGGTTCCGTTGAAGGCTTTGCCTATTCGCCGCTCAACAAGGCCGCCGGCGAAGCCGGCCTGGTCTGGACGGAGGAAAATATTTTCAATTATCTCCCGGATCCGCAGGGTTTCCTGATCAAGTTCCTCAAGGATGCCGGCAAGCCCGAACTCGCCAAGGGCACCACCAAAATGGCGTTCAAGCTCCCGAACGAAAAGGAGCGCAAGGACGTGATCGCGTATCTGAAGAAGTTCTCGCCGAGCAATTGATGGAAGCCACAGCCGCTTCAAGCCACAAGCGCTTGGAGTGGACATGGCAATGGCCGGGCTGAGCCCGGCCATTTCAATTCTGGTCAGGCCGCTTTGCGGGTCAGGCCGCGCGCTGCAACCCGATCTCCGACCAGATCTGCGACAATGAGCCGATCAGATGGTCGATGTCGGCGTCGCTGTGCAGCGGCGAGGGCGTCACGCGCAGCCGCTCGGTGCCCCGCGGCACCGTCGGATAATTGATCGGCTGCACATAGATCCGGTATTGGGTCATGAGCCGGTCGCTGATCTGCTTGCACAGCACTGGGTCGCAGACCATCACCGGCACGATGTGGCTGGGATTGTCGAGATGCGGAATTCCGGCGGCATCGAGTCCGCGCCGCACTTTCGCGACGCGGTCGCGCTGGCGCATGCGCTCTGCGTCGCTCTGCTTCAGATGACGGATGCTGGCGGCCGCGGCCGCAGCAACTCCGGGCGGCAGTGCCGTGGTAAAGATGAAGCCCGAAGCATAGCTGCGCACGAAGTCGCATAGTGCATTTGAAGCGGCAATATAGCCGCCGATCACGCCGAAGGCCTTCGCGAGCGTGCCTTCGATCACCGTCAGGCGATGGCTCAGTCCCTCGCGTTCCGCAATGCCCCCGCCGCGGGCTCCGTACAGGCCGACCGCATGGACCTCGTCGAGATAGGTCATGGCGCCGTGAGTGTCCGCAACGTCGCACAGCTCTGCGATCGGGGCGACATCGCCATCCATCGAATAGACCGACTCGAATGCGATCAGCTTCGGGCGGCGGCGGTCGATGGCCGCGAGCTTGCGGTCGAGATCGTCGGGGTCGTTGTGCCGGAAGATGATGCGTTCCGCGCCGGAATGGCGGATGCCTTCGATCATCGAGGCATGGTTGCCGGCGTCCGACAGCACCACACAATCGGGCAGGCGTGCGGCCAGCGTTGAGAGCGAGGCCCAGTTCGACACATAGCCCGAGGTGAAGAGCAGCGCCGCCTCCTTGCGATGCAGATCGGCGAGCTCGTTTTCGAGCTGAACGTGATAATGGTTGGTGCCGGAGATGTTGCGGGTGCCGCCGGCGCCCGCGCCGCAACGGTCGATGGCCTCATGCATCGCAGCGATCACCGCCGGATGCTGTCCCATGCCGAGATAGTCGTTTGAGCACCAGACCGTCACCTCATTGGTGCCGCCATGCTCGCCGTAATGTGTCGCCTTCGGGAAGGAACCGGCCTGCCGTTCGAGATCGGCAAAGATGCGGTATCGCCCTTCGCGGCGCAGCGCATCGAGCTGGCTTTTGAAGAACGCATCGTAGTTCATGATCCCCTCCGGGTGATGGCAGGACCGGCATTGCTGCGCCGGCATGTTGAAACGGTTTCGATCGCGGCATCCGGCCGTTGCGCTGCACGGGCGCGCTTGCGCCAGTTCCAGAGCATCATGACCGGCAGCGGGATCAGCATGAAAACGTGTTCGATGGCCGCAAGCGCAAGCAAAGCGGCCACCAAGGTCAACGACGTGACGGCAAAGGCATCGCCGGATTGTGCCATCGCGGCATAGGCGAGATATCCTGCAGCGAAGGTGGTCAGGATGATCGAAACCGGCAACAGCGGATTGGCAGGCCCGCGGCGGAAATGGCTGCGCAGATGCGCAAGGCGCTCGGGCAGCAATTCGTCATGCAGATTGGGAACGCCGAAAAACAGATTGAGCTTGGCGCTGATGCGCATCAGCCACAGGACGGCGTAGGTCCAGAGCGCGATCTGGTTCGGCGCGGCATAGCTGACGGCCAGCAGGAAGACGCCGCCGAGAAGCAGCGCAAGCTCGTGGTGATTGATCGCGGCGATGGCGCGCGACAGCCGCGTCCATCCGGTGGCCGGCGGCATGTCGGAGCGATTGGAGCCGAGCACGGCGCCGGTCAGAAAGGTCAGTTCGATGAAGCCCCAGAACACGATCGCCGCGGTGAAGGCGATATAGGCGCCGGCCGGGGAGGCCATGCGGGCGGAAAAGGCGATCGCGGCAAGGGCCGCGATCGCAAGGCCGGCTCCGGCGGCAAGACTTGCCGGGTGCATGCGCGCCGGAAGCCGCGCGATATAGAGAACGATCCCCGTGCTGAGCCACCACACGAGCAAGGCATAGAGCGCGGGAATCGCAAGTTCGATCATCGGATGCTCACCATGCCGGCTGCAGGCGGACCTGTTCGGGCAGATCATTGCGCTTGGCCGGCAGAACGAACAGCCGGGCGAAAGTCGCGGTCGCAGCCATCGCAAGTCCCGCCCGCTTGACGGCGCCGACGATGCCGCCACGGCGCTTGGCCTCGACGCTCGCCTCGGTGATGCGCCACAGCCGTTGCAGTCCCGCCCGGAAGGCCGGATTGTCGATATCCAGCACGATCGGGAAGACCTGACGCGAAATCTCGTTGCAGATCCGGAACACCTTGAAATCGTAGTCGTCGGGCGTCATGCCGATGGCCTTGTGGAAGGCCGGCCGCATGTGGTCGCGCACATACATCGTGGCGTAGACCGCGAGCAGGAAGAAACGGATCCACAGCCGGTTGACGCCGCTCGTGAGCTTCGGATTGGCCCGCATCAGCAGCGCGAAGGCCTCGCCATGGCGGAACTCGTCGTTGCACCATTTCTCGAACCATTTGAAGATCGGATGGAACCGCTTCTCCGGATGACGTTCGAGCTGGCGGTAGATGGTGATGTAGCGCGCGTAGCCGATCTTCTCCGACAGATAGGTCGCGTAGAAAATGAATTTCGGCTTGAAGTAGGTGTACTTCTTGGCGCGCGTCAGGAAGCCGAGATCGACCCCGATGCCGAAATCCTTGAGCGCCTCGTTGATGAAGCCGGCATGCCGCGATTCGTCCCGGCTCATGTAGCGGAACAATTCGCGGATATCGGGATTCTTGATGCTGCGTTTGATCTCGGCATAGAGCACGCAGCCGGAGAATTCCGCTGTCAGCGACGATACCAGGAAATCGACGAATTCCTTGCGCAGATCCTCGGGCAGCGATTCCAGGTCCATCTTGAATTCGTCGGTGCGCTGGAAGTGGCCCTTGTTGTGATCGCGCCTGAGCTCCTCGATCATGATGTCCCATTCCTTGCGGACGCTCGACACGTCGAGGGCGTCCATCGCGGCATGGTCGGTGGTATAGAAACGCGGGCTGAGAATGGTGTCGTCCTGTGCAGAACGGGTGCTGGCGTTTGGCGCGCCGCCGCCTTCCATCGCAATCATGACGCCCCTCCTTCCGAAAAGCCGACTTCGTAAAGTTCGGTGAGTTCGAGATAGCCTTCGATTTTCGCTCTAAGGCGGTCGATCGGCGTGGCGCGGGTCACCGTGGCATGGCACCGCGCGACGATTTTCTCGCCGAACGGCACATCGGTCGGTGCGCCATGGACGATGACCTCGTCGCCGGGGCCGACGTCGTAGCCGTCGAGCGAGACATGGGCGTGCAATGTCTCGGCGCTATTTTCGATCTCGACCGTGCAGGGCACGGTGAGCGTTCTGCTGCTTGCTCTCATTGCGTTGTCTCCTCAACCGTCATGAGTCGTGCAAAGGATGCCGCGTTTACGGCGCCGAACGCGCCGAGATCGACGCGGCGGCCGGTGGATGGGTCTTCGACAGAAAGCCGGCCGTCGGCGTAGCGCACGATGTGGAATGGGATTTCCCGTCCGTGGTCCTGACGCAGGCGTTCGCGGGCAAGGCTGCGCAACACGATGCGCACGAAGCTGTCCTGGCCCGGTGCCAGCACGTCGATCGTTCTGTCACTGTCTGCTGCGATCACTGCGACGCCGCCGTCGCTGCGGTCCTCGAACCGCAGCGCGCGGACTGCGACGGGCTCGGTTTCGGCTACGCGCGTCACCCCGATATCGGCCAGCCGCGCGGTCGCAGCCGCGGCAATGGCAAAGCAGACGACAGCTGCGGCGCCGAGCAGGGCTCCGAGCGGAAAGCGGCGGGGTTCGGCGTGCGGCATGTCAGTCTCCTCAGGCTGCAGCGGCGGCGGGGGTTCCGAGGGTATCCGCCGGTTCCGGCGAGGGTGCCGGGACCGGCATGGCGACGGCGCCGTCGGGGGATGTCGATTCGGCGTAGCTCTTGAGCGCCTGCGCCAGGATGCGCGCGACCTGCAGGCCATCCGGCAAGCCGCGCAGCGACGGCTGCGGCTTGTTGATCCGCCAGGGCCGCGCAAACGGCCACAGATGCAGATAGGAAATACGGCCATGGCCGGTCAGCGACAGCGGCAGGTCGGCGGTGCCGTCGCTGTGGAGCTTCATATCCGCCGCATCGATGACGCGGAACGGAAGATTGAGGCTCCACGGCAGGGCGGCGCCGTAGCGCATCACCACGCGGCGATTGGTAATGGTGAAGACGCTGGTGCGCGCGTAGACGAAGGCAAGGGCTGCGGCGATGCCGATGGCGAGCAGCGCGGCCACGACCAACCCCATGGATGAGACGAAGGCGCCCGCGAGCGGCACGCCATCATGCCAGGCCTGGGCGAGGCGCCAGACCAGGATCGCCGTGAAATAGATCGCGATCTTGCGCACATGAAAGACGCGGAGCGCCAGCGCGCGCCACGACGGCTGCCCCTGCCACAGGATCCGTTCGCCCGGAGGCAGGTGTTGCGGAAGGCCCTTCACGGGTTCGGTTTCGAAGTCGCTCATAGGATCGGCTCCGTCCGTGCCGGCTTCGCATAGAGCGTGCCGCCGCCGTAATAGGCGCAGACCTTGTCTTCCTCGAGCAGGGTGATCTGATCGGGACTCTTGAGCGCGGGAACGTCGGCGAATTGATCGGAGAAGATCGAATTCACACGAACCTCGCCCTTGTTGCGGTCGACGCGTGCGAAGTTTGCCGGCAGCATCACGCGCTTGCCGCCGGGAATCTCCACCTCGTAATAGCGGATGATGACTTCGGACTTGTCGATCCACACCTCGGCGATGGTGCCTGCGACGGCACGGTCGCCGGCAATCACCGGCATGCCGCGCGGATCGGGATCGCCATTGGCGACAAAGAAGGTGGGGGCGGCACGCATCGGCACGATCTTGACCTCGCCGTCGACGGTGAGATCGGGCGTATCGGCCCGCAGCGCGTAGGAACCCGGACCGATCGCATCGAGCATCGGATTGCCGGTTGGCTCGAGCGGAGCGCCCGGCCAGGGTGCGACCGGCCGTACATTGCGCAATGGCGGTTCCGCCCGCGAGGCCGGCGCCATCACGTCGGCGTGACCGTGCGAGAGCTTGAACACCTTGGGCGAGGGCGGTTCGGGGAAGCCGATCACCGATACGCCGCCGCGGCGATCGGAGATCAGCGGGTAGCCTTCGCGCTTGTCTTCCCGGCGCAGATAA
>NZ_JBKBVB010000114.1:0-14130 GCF_046289595.1 Pseudorhodoplanes sp. | reverse complement strand
GCCTACCGGATTTAAGGGCCTCGCCATCCTCGCCGTCGGCGGCAAGAGCCAGAGGATCGTGCTGGAGCCGGCGGAGGGCGGGAAGCTGACGGGCAAGGCAACCGGAAACTTGCCCGCTGAACCGAAGGGCGTCGTTCAGATCACGCCGCCCAAGGGGCAATCGGTATCGGCGAAATTCTGAAACGCTACATCTGAACACACCATTCGGGATCATCCGGACTGCGCGAACATCGTTTCGCCTCAGGCGTGAGCCGGATGATGACCAGCTTGCCGGCTGCCGCAGCGATCGCAGCTCGCGTCAGTCCGCAGGAACCGAGCCGGCAAACGGACCGCCCGGTTTCCGCATGCGATGAGCGATCACGCCCGCCGCAGCGGCCGAAGCCGCGCCGCCCCCGGTGCAAACCGCACGAACGCACGGTCAGCACGCTGAAAATCGTGCTGCAATCCGGGCTCGAAAATCAAATGAGTCGGTTGGTACAGCTGGGTGGACTCGAACCACCGACCTCCTGATCCACAGTCAGGCGCTCTAACCAACTGAGCTACAGCTGCATCGTCGACACGGACACCGGCGCGAAGCGCGGCAGAGCCCGGGCGAAAGACGGGCGGAAACTAGGGGCTTGGCGCAGCTTTGGCAAGCAATCTGGCATGCAATCAAGTCGGCCGTGGCCCGGGCAATGGGTGCGACACAGCTGGGCTGGCGCCGTTGGCCTGTGGTTCCGCTTCGACCGGCGGCATGCTTGGACCGGATCGCCCTACCCATGAAAAGAGCCCGGGCTAGCCGCCCGGGCCCTTTCGATCTTGCCGCGATGCGAGTGCGAAAGAGCCCAATCAGGCGGCCTTCTTGAAGGCGGTGGTCATGCCGGACCTGATCGGCTCAAAGGTCTCGGTCGCGACCTTCTGGGCGAGGGCGGTCAGATCCTTGGACTGCGCGGTGGCCGTCTCGAATTGCTTGCGGGCGTGAGAGGTCGACAGCTCAATCACTTCCGACAGCGACTTCGCGGTCATCAGCTGGCTGTAGAAATCAAACGCCGCGTTGGTGTTGGCGCGGGCCGCATCGATCAGCGCAAGCCCGTAATCGGTCGCACCCTTGGTCGCGGTCGAATAGCTCGACTCGATCATGTCGGTGGCGTCCTCGGTCACGGCCTTCATCTTTTCCCAGTTGTCCTTCGCCTGAGAGACACTCTTTTCCGCGAGT
Source organism: Pseudorhodoplanes sp. (assembly GCF_046289595.1). Taxonomy (GTDB): domain Bacteria; phylum Pseudomonadota; class Alphaproteobacteria; order Rhizobiales; family Xanthobacteraceae; genus Pseudorhodoplanes. Next base: position 12,935 of record NZ_JBKBVB010000114.1, on the reverse strand, counting down.
TCGCGGAACGCGGCGGGGACTTCCATCTTCGGCATTTCGAAGCTGGGCATTTCAAATGTCGGCATATCGAAGGCCGACTTCTTCGTCTTCACGCTGGCCTCGGTCATGTCTGTTCCTTCCGGGGGAGTGTGTTTTTCAGAAGATGTGCGACGTGCTGGCTGCAGCGATTATTTATCACCATTCATGGTGCATTGCAACAAAAATGACGCAGCGCACCAATTTTGCCCTGTTTATAGGCACTTAGCCTGGTAGCTGGCCCCCGGGACGGCCGCTTTCAGAGCGGTTTGGTGGCGGCGGTCTCCTTGGCCAACTTCGTTGCCGCTTCGGCGAGCTCCTTGGTCTGCTCGTTGAGCGCCTGAACTTGCGCCTTCACGTATTCGGTCTGCAGCCGGATCACCTCCTCGACATCCTTGGCCTGGACCAGCTTCTGGGCGAATTCGAACGACGCCGCCATGTTGCGCTCGGCAAAGCTCATCGCGCGGCCTCCGACATCCATGGCGCCGCTGCGCGCCGCCTGGGCGCGGCCCTCGAATTCGGACACCGCCTGATGCGCCGCCCTAATGAAGCGGTCAAAGGCCTGACGCGCCTGGTCAACGCTCTGTTCGGCAAATTTGCGCATGTCCGCCGGCACTTCGAATGGCTTCATGGTTTCCATGGCCGTCCCCATTGGATGGTGAAAAGGTCTGAGCTCTCCATTGTAACACGGGATCGGTGACGCGGTTTCGTCATCCGGACAATTGGCCGCCGCGGCCGGCGCGGAGCGCAGGGTTTGCGGGCGCAGGATTAAGGTTAGCCGCGGCCGGGCCGCGGCCTCGCATGGACCGGGGCCGCACCCTGACTTAGAAGAATCGCATAAAATGCAATATTTTGGAGCAAACCTCCCGCCGCCGGGCGGGGCCTGCGATGAACCGGATTGGCCACGATATCCTGCGGATCGGCGCGGTTGCCGCACAGGCAAGCAGCGCGCAGCCGGCTTGGCTGCTCAGCGAAAACGGCGAGCGGCTGTGCTTTGCCAATGCCGCGGGCGCCGCATTGCTCGGCCATGCACGGCTGCAGGATGCGGCGGGCGCGGCAATTCCAGAGAAACTCGCCGCGCAGTTCGCACGGATCGCGGCCAGCCTGCGTCCAGGATCTGCGCCGCAGCTTGCGCGATTGCGCGGGCTCGGCACGCGCTTCGGCCGGCCTCTGACCTGCCGCTGTGCGCGCCTCGCCCTGAACTCCGGGACCGCCTTGCTGATCACAGCGATCGAGGCGGAAGCTCCGCGTCTGACGCTTGCCGATCGCGCGCGCTATCTCGTCGACGGACTGCAGGCCGCCGCCGCGTTTGACGCAGGTGGCGCGCTGTTGCATGCGGCATCCGATGCAACGCAGGCGCGGCGCTTCGCAACCCTTACAGAACTCGGCGACGGTATCGAGACGCTGCCTGTGGGCGAAGGCCGCGACGCCATCGTCCTCGCCTTCTTTCCGGCCGATTCGGCACCGATCACAGCCACGGCGCCGGATGCGGCTGCGTCCCCCGCCCTGCTCGACCTGTCACCCATCGCCGAGGCGATCACCGCGATGTCCAAGGTGCCGCCGCAGACGACCGGGCCGGATCGCAAGTCCCGCGACAAGGATGCGGCGCAGGGCGGCGCGCAGCAAAGCAAGGCATCGCAGATCGATGAGACCGGCGGCGGCGCCATGCGTCATGGTGCGATGCGCTTCGACTTCGAAACCGACGCGGAAAACCGCTTCGTCATCAGCAGTGACGAATTCATCGATCTTGCCGGACCGCGCACCGCCAACCTTCTCGGCCGTTTCTGGGGCGAGATTTCCGCAAAGCTTGCGCTCGATCCGGAAGGGTTGGTCGCGCAGGCGCTGATCTCGCGCGGGACCTTTAGCGGCATTGCGGTGCAATGGCCGACCCGTAACGGCCGTATCGGCGTGACGTTGTCCGGCATCCCGGTCTTTGATGACGGACGGATGTTCCGCGGCTATCGCGGCGTCGGAGTCTGGAACGGGGCGGCCGGTATGCCGGCCGAGACACCCGCTGCGCAATCCGCGCCGCAGGAAACCATGCAACCCGTCATACCGGAGGCGGATGCAAAGACGGCGCGTCCGAGCGACGTTGCCCCGGCCCCCGTTACCGCGCAGGCACCGGTCGACACCGCGTCGCATGACGATGACGAGAAAGCGATCGCACCGGAAGCGGTGGCAGGCGACGGTGGGGTCATCGAAACGGCGCCGGCCGAAAATGTCGTGCCGTTTCCGCTGGTCGAGCCGAAGCCCGTGGCCCTCAATCCGGCGGAACGCAGCGCCTTTCGCGATCTTGGCAGCCGGCTGAGCGCGCGCCTCAAGGGGGCCGACGAACTGGCGCGCGGTCTGATGGAAAAGCCGGATCCGGAGGAGGACGAGCCTGAATCTTGTCACCCGCTCACGGTCGCGGCCCAGCCGACCTCCATCGCAGCGCAAGCTGAACCACGCGCCGAGGCCCGTTCCGAGGACGAGGGCGCGGCGCCACATCCGCTGCTCGACCGGCTGCCATTCGGCGTCCTGATCGATCGCGGATCGCATCTCCTTTATGCCAACAAGGCCTTCCTCGCATTTGCCGGGCATGAGTCCCTCGAAGCCTTCGCCGAAGCCGGCGGTCTCGATGCGATGTTCGTCGAAATGGATGCACCCGCTGCGGACGGCGGCTTCCGGCGCCTGCGCATTGCCGCCGGCGACGGCAGTCCGGCAATGGAGGGCCACCTCGTCACCGCGCCGATCGACGGCGAGAATGCGATGGTTCTGGTGCTGCAGCCGGCCGCGGCGGCAAAGGCGTCCGCCGCCGGCGGCGATCATGACGAACTCGCCGCGCTGCTCGACCTCGCCGTCGACGGCATCGTCACCATCGACCGCGACGGCACGATCTTGCGGGCGAATGCGCGGGCTGAAACGCTGTTCGGCTACGAAGCCGGCACGCTGGCCGGACGCCCATTCGGCGACTTGTTTGCGCCGGAGAGCGAACGCGCCGCGACGGCGCGGCTGATCCGGCTGGCGCGCGGCGAAGCGGCCGCAGACGAGGACGGCCGCGACATCATCGGCCGGCGACGGAATGGCGGTCTGATCTGGCTGCAATTGACGCTCGGCAAAGCCGATGCTTCCGCAACCCGCTTCCATGCGCTGTTCCGCGATATGACGCGCTGGAAAGACGCCGAGAAGGAAATGACCCTGGCGCGCCAGCAGGCCGAGAAAGCGTCGGCCGCCAAATCGGAATTCCTCGCCAAGATCAGCCACGAGATGCGCACGCCGCTCAACGCCATTCTCGGATTTTCCGAGGTGATGATGGAGGAGCGCTTCGGCCCGGTCGGCAACGAGCGCTACAGCGATTACCTCAAGGACATCCATACCTCCGGCACACACCTTGTGTCGCTGCTCAACGACCTGCTCGACCTGTCGAAAATCGAAGCCGGCAAGCTCGAACTGAGCTTCGAGCGCGTCGATCTCAATGAAGTCACGCAGCAATCGGTCGCGATCATGCAGCCGCAGGCGAACCGCGCCCGGGTAATCGTGCGCTCGGCCTTGTCGATGAACGTGCCGGGCATCCTCGCCGATACCCGCTCGGTCCGGCAGATCGTGCTCAACCTGTTGTCCAACTCGATCAAGTTCACCGGCCCGGGCGGCCAGGTGATCGTATCGACCGCAATCAATGAACGCGGCGACGTGGTGCTGCGGGTGCGGGACACCGGGGTCGGCATGAGCGAGAAGGACATTGAGACGGCGCTGCAGCCGTTCCGTCAGCTCACCACCTCGCCGCGCAGCGATGCGAACGGCACCGGCCTCGGCCTGCCGCTGACCAAGGCGCTGGTCGAGGCGAACCGCGCCCGCTTCTCGATCAAGAGCGCGGTGAATGCCGGCACGCTCGTCGAGATCGTGTTCCCGGTCGGGCGCGTGCTCGCCGCATGAGCGCGCTGCCGCAGGTAATCGCGCGCGAGGTGCTGGCCGCCCTCGACGGCGCGACCGCGATCGCGCCGCTGTCCGCCCGCTTTCCCGGTTTCGATCTTGCGCTTCGCGCCACGGCAATGTCCGGCATTGCCCTGGCGGGGATGTCGATCCGCTGCACCTGACTTTCGCCACAGATGTTGCTAGACTTTGCAGATGGCGATGCTGCGCCTCCTGCTCATCGTGGTTGCGCTGATTGCGGCGACATTGCCGGGACGCGCCGCGGAGAAGGTCGATCTTTTGCTGGTGCTGGCTGCGGACGTTTCGCGCAGCGTCGACTCCACCAAGTTCCAGCTCCAGCGTGACGGCTATGCGGCCGCGATCACCGATCAACGAGTCCTGAATGCGATCATGTCCGGCGCGAACAGCCGCATCGCCATCTGCTTCGTCGAATGGTCCGGAGCGGGTGCGCAGAAGGTCATCATCGACTGGACGATTATCGACGGACCCCTTGCCGCGCAGAAGTTCTCCGATGCGCTGATTGAGGCGCCGCGCCCCTTCGCCGACCGCACCTCGATTTCGGGCGCCATCGATTTCTCGATGGAGATGCTGGCGCGCGCGCCGTTCGAGGCGCCGCGGCGAACCATCGATATTTCCGGCGACGGCACCCACAATTCCGGCCGTGGCCTTCTGGCCGCGCGCGAGGATGCGCTCGCCCAGGGTGTCACCATCAACGGTCTGGTCATCCTCAGCGAGCAGCCGCTGCCGTGGAATCCGGAACACACCCATCCGGCGGGCGGACTTGCGAAATATTTCGAAAACAACGTCATTGGGGGCCCCGGCGCGTTCGTCATGGTCGCAGAAAATTTCGAGTCATTCGGTCAGGCATTGATTGCCAAGCTGATCGCCGAGATCGCTGACGTTACGGCGCCCTCCTCCACAACCGGTCTGGCCGCGCGCCACTGAGGCAATTGGCAGCAGATCGCAGCGCTTCCCGGCCGAAAATCCCACGACCGGCAAAGCAATAATCGCTTCAAGCCATAAGCGGCTAGTTTCGAGCAATTCCAGAACACATCAGTCTGGAATCATTCCAACATATTGATCAAAAACGAGAATTTGGCTTGACGGCAGGCTGACAGGAATTCTTAGCTTCATACAGATTTGAAACCGGGAGCAAACCGATGTCGAAGACCCGCATGTTGGCCCTTGCGGCCGCAAGCGCCGTTGCCATTTGCCTGCCGACGCTCGCTTCGGCCCAGGGTGAAGTGAATCTTTATACCTATCGCGAACAGAAGCTGATCGAACCGCTGCTCGATGCCTTCACCAAGGAAACGGGCATCAAGGTGAATGTGGTTTCCGCATCGTCCGGCCTCGAACAGCGCATCAGGACCGAGGGCGCAAACAGCCCGGCCGACGTGCTGCTCACCGTCGATATCGGCCGCCTTGAAGACGCCGTGCAGGCCGGCATCACCCAGCCAATCAAGTCCGAGATCATCGACAAGGCCGTCCCCGTGCAATACCGCGATCCGGAGGGTCACTGGGCCGGGGTGTCGATGCGCGCCCGCGTGATCTATGCCTCCAGGGATCGCGTGAAGCAGGACGCCATCACCTATGAGGAACTGGCCGATCCGAAATGGAAGGGCAAGATCTGCATCCGCTCCGGCCAGCACATCTACAACAATGCGCTGATCGCGGCGATGATTGCCAAGCACGGCGAGGCCAAGGCCGAGGAGTGGCTGCGGGGCGTTAAGGCCAATCTGGCGCAGAAGCCCTCGGGCGGCGATCGCGAGCAGGCGCGCGACGTCGCCGCCGGCAAATGCGATATCGGCATCGGCAATACCTATTATGTCCCGCTGATGCAGAACAATCCGAAGCAGAAGGAATGGGCGGACGCCATCAAGGTGATCCTGCCGACCTTCAAGGACGGCGGCACGCATGTGAACGTGTCCGGCGTGGTGCTGGCCAAGCACGCGCCGAACAAGGCCAACGCCGTGAAGCTGATCGAGTGGCTCGCCGGCAATGGCGCGCAGGAAATGTACGCCAACATGGTTTTCGAATATCCGGTCAAATCCGGCATTGCGATCAATCCGGCGGTCAAGGCATTCGGCGACCTCAAGGCCGACACGTTGCCGCTCGCCAAGATCGCGAGCAACAAGAAGGCCGCGGCCAACATGGTCGACAAGGTCGGGTTCGATAATTGATCCAGCCCGGCCAGAAAATGCGCCGCTCCCGCAATCGCGGGGGCGGCGTTTCCATGTGCACACCCCCATGACGCCGATCGCGATCGGGACACCGCGAGCCTTGCGGCTGCCGCAGCATGCGCCGTCCCGTATATTCTTAATTCTGCTGGCGGCGGCCGTGCTGGCCCCGCTGATTTCGCTATCGATCTTCGCCTTGCGCGGAGACGCCGAAATCTGGTCGCATCTGACCGCCTATGTGCTGCCGCGGGCAACGCGCGACACCGCGATCCTGCTGTCGGGGGTCGCCGTCATTACCGCCGTGATCGGCATCGGCACCGCCTGGATCGTCACCGCGTTCGAATTTCCGGGCCGTGCCACCTGGTGCTGGCTGCTGCCGCTGCCGCTCGCCTTTCCGACCTATATCGTGGCTTACGTCTATGTCGATATTTTCGAACCGATCGGCCCGGTGCAGTCCGTCTTCCGGTCGATGATGGGCTATTCGACCGCGGCGGAATACTGGTTTCCCTCGGTGCGGTCGCTACCGGGCGCCATCCTGATTTTCAGTCTTGTGCTCTATCCGTATGTGTATCTCGCCGCGCGCGCGATGTTCATCACGCAGAGCGCCTCGTTGATCGAGGTCGCGCGCACGCTCGGCGCGACGCGGTTCATGCTCGTGCGACACGTTGCGCTGCCATTGGCCCGTCCCGCGCTTGCGGTCGGCCTGTCGCTTGCGTTGCTGGAGGCGCTGAACGATATCGGGGCCAGCGAATATCTCGGCGTGCAGACGCTGACGCTGTCGATTTTCACCACCTGGATCAACCGCTCCAGCCTGCCGGGCGCCGCGCAAATCGCCTCAGCGATGCTGGTTTTCGTGATCGCGCTGATGGCGCTGGAGCGCTACGGCCGCCGACACCGGCGCTTTATCGTCTCGCCGCGCCGCCAGCGCAAGGTGCCGCGCATCCCGCTCGCGGGCCGCGATGCGGCCCTCGCGGTTGTCGCCTGCGCGCTGCCGGTCGTCTTCGGGTTCATTCTCCCCTTTGCGTTTCTCGCCTACGAGGTGGCGGGGCGCGGCCTGTTGCTCGGTTTCGACCCTGATCTGCTGCGCTATACCGCGACCACGGTCACGCTTGCCGCGACCGCGACCGCGATCGCGATCGGCCTTGGCCTGAGCGCGGCGATCGCGGTGCGCATGGTGCGCGGCCGGATCGCAACCGTCTGCATCGTCATCGCCGGACTCGGCTACGCGATCCCCGGCACCGTCCTCGCGCTCGGGCTGCTGACCCCGCTGGTCAGCATCGATAACATCCTGAACGCGATCTCGAAGGCGCTCGGCGGCCCGCATCTGGGGCTGGTCCTTGCCGGATCGAGCGCCGCGCTGGTGATTGCCTATGTGATCCGCTTCCTGGCGATCGCCACCGGCTCCGCGCAGGCCGGCCTTGCGCGGATTTCACCGCATATCGACGATGTGGCGCGAACGCTTGGCACCAAGCCCACCCGCATTGCCTGGTCGATCCATGTGCCGCTCTCGCGTCCGGCGCTCGGCGGCGCAGCCTTGCTGGTGTTCGTCGACTGCCTGAAGGAATTGCCGGCGACGCTCCTGCTGCGGCCGCTGAATGTCGAGACGCTCTCGACCTACATCTACCAGTTCGCGACACGGGGCAATTTCGAGGAAGGCTCGCTGGCCGCGCTGATCATTGTCGCGGTGGGCATACTGCCGGTGATCCACCTGACGCGCTTTTCCGAGATCGCGCCGGCCCCGGTGCCGCCGTCGTCGCGCTGAATTCGCGCGAACCGGTACCCGCTCCGCACGAAAACGCCATAGCCCCTGTGCTTTTCTGGGAAAAGCACAAGGGTTTGATGGGGCAATGCCCGGATCGGCTTCAGTTATTGAAAAGTTTCAGCTGGAACAGGTAGGTCAGGCCGAGCTTCGCTGTGAACTGGTTCTCGCTGCCGACCTGCGTGATCGGGGAATCCGCAGCGTCACCGATCAGCTTCTCGTAGATGAACTCGCCGCGCACCGCCCATTGCGGCGCAAATTCGTAGCGGACGTTGAGTTCGGCGCCGACGCCCTTGAAGCCGCCGCCGGGCGAGAAGGCCGCAAGCGTGCCGGAGCGCGCCGATTCGAGCGGCGTCACGCCGAAATAGGTTTCCATATAATTGCGGTTGGCGAAGCTGGCGCGCGGACCGACCGACCACAGAAGGTTCGGAGCGGCCCGGAAGATGAAGTCGAGACCGGTCTCGCCGACGACACCGCTGTGACCGCCGAGGCCATAGCGCGCCGCGACCCACGGGCGGATCCAGTCAAAGGTGTAGCCGACCTTGGCGCCGAGCTCGAAGGTTGACTTGACGTCGTCCAGCCCGAACAGCTCCGGATAATCCGAGGTCTTGCGCTTGGACTGCCAGTTGAAGGACGGACCGAAGGACCAGCCCTGGATGTTGGCGCGCGAATTGTGAACCACGCCGTAGCCGGGCAGCTGCAGATAATGCAGGGTGAAGAACCCGGTCGGCCAGGCCTCGTAATTCTTGGCGCCGGGATAATCCGGCCGCACCTGCACGCCGGCGCCCAGCTCGAGGATCAGGTCGTAGGGCTGCTCGACCACCACAGGGGCTTTCGCCGGCATCGAGGGGATGTCCGCCGCCAGAACGGCGGAACTGCTCAGTGCGAGAGCGGCGGCGGCCAGAAGGGAACGTTGCATGGGGATCCGCGGAATTCCGATTCGGTCGCCGAAGCTGCGACATCCCTCTGTATCAGGCCCGAACCGAACAAATCGGTAAAATTTTACAGAATTCGAAATTTGGTGCGGGTGTGTGTGGAAAGCGTCACGCTCCCGGTTCAGGACCGGCCGAAAAGCCGTCGAAGCCTGCGCGGCCAGACCGGCGGCGAGGCATCGCTGTCCCAGACCCGCCGGGCCCGGGAGACCGGACCGGAAGCGCGATCGCCCGGATGAGCGTCAGACCCCGGAAGAAGCCGTTCAGGCAGCCGATCAGAATCGGGACCTCACAGCAACGACCGCCCACGCTCCGGCGCGCGCTCATCGGCCGGCCGCGGCTTGATCCGCAGCCCTTTCCAGAAACCGACCAGCATCACCCCCACGAACGCGAGGCTCAACACCAGCAGCAGGATATTCCAGATCGCGGCCATGACTGCGCTCCCTTGGCAGCGCGCGCTTTGACATTGGTCGCATGTCCGCCGTCCGCCGTTCACGTGCGGATATGGCGGCGCATCATACCAATCCAGACGTGGGAACCGCGCCGCCGATAGGCTAGGCTTCCGTCCCGCCTCACGACGTCCCATCCGGAGCGACAATGGCCGAAGAAAAGACCGTCCGCCGCATCCTGCATTTCAAATTCACCATGCCCACCGCAGAGGCGGCGCAACTGCTCAAGATGCTGAAGACCTCCAAGCCCTATTCCACAATTTTCGGCGAGGTGAATGTGCGCTTCCTGCAGAATGCCGACGACCGCGCCAAGATTCTGCAGATCGTGGAATACGACGCCCCCGAATCGATCGAAGCCAATCGGCAGTCGCTCGCATCGGACCCGCGGGTGCAGGCCTATCTGCAGGTCTGGCGGACCATGGCGCCGAATGTGGAGGTCGATGTGTATCAGGAGATCGAGGGGTAGGTCGGCGGCTTTAATACACGCGCCGCGGCGTTGTGCTTTAGGACTCAGCAGCGTGCTGAGTCCTACGGTCTACGTACCAAAGGATTACCAACCCAAGGGTCGCGACCAAGAAAATCGCCAAACAAATTAGCATTACGTATTTGGGTCGCAAATATATCGGCATCACCTGCTCGAAACTTGAATGGAAGAAGTCCAGATCACTTACTGCTAGCGGGCCGATTTCACGGTCAAAAACCGCTATGAACTTCAGCTGCAACTCATTCATCCGCGATTCAAATTTTTCGATACTGTCACGGTCAAACTCTAGTCCGACCCCAAATTTCAGCGCATGGGTCTTTAGCTCTCGCCCCATTTCTTCCGCTATCGGCGCGGCATCCTTTAACTGAGCTGCGATTAACTTCGATACAGCCGTCAATTCAATCGCCACCACCTCAACCGAATCCTCGATCGATTTAGGTAGTTTATCTATGCCGCTATTATGAGCTATCCGAATATCTAACGTTGCCTTCAGAGCCCCATTCAAGGCAAGCTCTCGAAGTTTTTGTGCGGTCAACGAATGACCGCGCGCCTGCACCTGCGCAATCTCGAATGCCTTGGAATGCAAGTTATATGCGTAAAGCAGCAACCCCGAAACCACAGCCACGACGATTGCTACTACCACCTTTTCGTAGACGAACACCGCGAAATCAAATCGGTCTCGAAGCCGCGAACGATCCATTTCTATGGCTACCGTATTTCTAGTAGTATACGGGCATGCCCTCGTCGGAAGGACCATACTCTTCCGGCTTCAGGCGCCAAACTTTGCATGCTCGCGTGATCAAAGGCCCGCCGATTTGCGGAAAATTCACTGAGTTGATCCGCCGCCGACTCAACCCACTCAATGACCAATAACGCAGCGAGGCCAGATTCTCTTGCCGCTTTTCGGCCACGGGATGCGACGTGCGCCGAACTAATGAGGACTTTTTGTTCGGCCGAGCCACCAGCTAGCCTTAGCATTATTGTTTCACCGATGGGCATCAGCCGCCTCTTGTTCAACAGATCCTCAAATCTGTCCGCTGTAAACAAACCGCAACTACTTGAGGACGCATAGCCAACGGGACAGAGGTCGCGCTCGAGCGCTGCGTAAATTGTTAGGCGCGCGACCTCGTTGGCCGCTGAAGTGTCCACAGGACAAAGGCCAAACAATAAGAATAAAATCGCTACGTACTTGCGCATTTATTGCGACATCGAATTGTGGTTCGCGCGCAAATGGTATTTGATTCATGCAAACACTCAAAATATCCGCACACATATTATGAAAGATGCAGTCAAGTCTCAGGCAAAAGTTTAGTCTCTCGCTTCAACCTATTGACCTGAAAGCGCTACCTGATTTGTTAGATGGTCCCGAACATCCCTTCAGTGCGCGCCCGGCGCCTCACTGTCCATTCATGGCCTCGGCATCGCGGCTTTGCTCGCGCTGCGGCCCGCGTCGCAACCGGGCGCTAAGGCCACAGCGGAGCCTTCGCGATCAGTAATAGCGATAGCCGCGGCCGTAGTAACCGCGCGCCATAATAGCCACGGCCATAATATTTCCGGCCATAGCCGAAATAGCCGCGGCCATATCCGTAGTAATGAACGGTCTCGGCCGAGGGGAGTTTTTCGGCGGCCGTCATGCCGCACCGCCGATCAGCGGGGTAGCCGAAGCGTCGTGCGGCAGCAGCGTCATCAGCGCGGCGGCGAGGACGATCGCAGGTATCCTGAGAGAGACGGGTGTCTTGATGGGTGTCCTGCCTTGCATCGAACCCTCCTGGAGGTTCAGGCACGACGTGCTTTGCCGAGTGGCTACCCATTGCCGCGAGGCATTGCGCCGTGCCATCAGCTTCCACCCATGAGCAAGTGTGATTCCGCAGACCGCATGTTGTGAAGCCGCGACGAACCTGCGGCGCTTCACACTTGCGTAAACCGCCCCGTCGTAGCGGGGGTGATGCCGACAATCTCAAAATTGTTAGATATATACATACTCAACGGCGTGCGACCGTCGGCGGCAAACCAAGCTCAGGGATAACTCGTTGCGCGGGATCTTGAAAGTCCATTAGTACGCGATCAGGAATCTGACTAAGTTCTAGATTTCGGATGAGAAACACTCGTGTGCCAAACTTTTGGAAATGAGTTTTCGCCGCGCCCCAATTTGGAAGGCTGCAATAGTTTAGCTGATTATTCCTACACGGATCATGTTCGGCATCTTTTTGAGCAAACCCCAACGGGTGCCAGTCCACACCAATATCGCCAATATAGTTTCGTGCTGAGTAAGACGACCCGCAACGAAAACGGTGTGCAAGCTCGCAGTAGTTTTTAAATTTGTCTTGAAAACTGGCAAACTTGTACGAAGGTATCCTCGTATCTTTTAGATCATCTAGTTCTGGAGCACTTAACTGATTTGTGCCTTTCAAGAACGCATTTTTTATATCGGCATTTGGGTTGTGTTCGACGTCGTGAATTACCTGAAGCAACCCTCGAGCAGAGGCGGGGTATAGTTGGACCTTAAGCGGAAACAAGATTGCAGAGACGTGCTGGCCAGGCTTATAGGTTCCGCCCGTCATTTGAATAGCTGCAACAATGGGCACTCCGACTAGGTCCTCGTATGGCGCTACAAAAGTGTAAAGGTGCCGTTCTGGACCGAGTCGCCTAAGTTTGCCCACAGCAAGATCAGGATCGTATGCTGGATAATAAGAAACGAGACGCACTAGCCAATAAACTTGCTCATTCGATTCCAGTCGCGAAATCCGTTGCTCCAATGTCGTTGATTTAATCGGATTTTGCGCAACCCAGAACAGCGCGAGTATTGGCCCGGCTGCGGAAAACATAATGCCCGTAATCAATCCAAGAAACGAAAACGCTAGAAGTGATCGCCGGGACGCATCTGGCTTTCGAACTATGTGAATTAACGTGAACAACGTGATTACTAATAAAAGCAATCCAACTGCAGATAGTATTGCGGTTTCACGGGAGTTTATGACCAGTTGGAATATCTTTTGAAGTCCATCTATAATTTCGTTCATGGGAGCGCCCGCAATTGATGTGTTTAAAAAATAGTACCATCTTAAGTTGCAGAGTCCAGTGCCCATCGCGCTAGGTAGTGGACTCATAATGCCTGAGCCAGAGGCGTGACGCCGCCAGTGCGATGGCAGCAAGAAAGTTCCTGGCAAGCTTGTCGTATCGGGTGGCGATGCGCCGGAAGTGCTTCAGCTT
>NZ_JBKBVB010000005.1:75992-97451 GCF_046289595.1 Pseudorhodoplanes sp. | reverse complement strand
CGGACATCTCGGCGATCAGGTCTCGCTTGCCGCTTTGGCCGAACTCGGCCCGCAGGACGTGCGCGCCTTCATGGCGGCGCGGCGCGGCAAGGGCATCGGCGCGCGCAGCCTGATGCGCCAGCTTGCCGGCACGCGCAGCTTTGCGCGCTTCCTCGAGCGGCAAGGCAAAGGCAAGGTCGGCGCGCTCAATGCGGTGCGGGCGCCGAAAATTCCCAAAACCTTGCCGAAGCCGCTGGCGGTGCCGCAGGCCAGGCGCATCGCCGACACCGGCCTGCGCGCAGGCGAAGACCGCGAACCGTGGATTTTCGCACGCGACGCGGCGGTACTGGCGCTCCTTTACGGCTCGGGCCTGCGGATCGGGGAGGCCCTTTCGCTCAAGCCGCGCGATATCCCGCGCCCCCAACCCAACCCTCGCCCGCAAGCGGAGAAGGGGAAAAGAAGGGACGGCGATACGCTGACCGTGACCGGCAAAGGCAACAAGGCGCGCATGGTGCCGGTGCTGCCTGCGGTGCTGGCGCTGGTGCAGGATTATGTCGCGCTCTGCCCGTATGACCTGCCGGATGACGGGCCGCTGTTCGTCGGCGCCAAGGGCGGTCCGCTGTCGCCGCGCATCATCCAGCTCACCATGGAGAGGCTGCGCGGGGCGCTGGGTTTGCCCGACAGCGCCACCCCGCATGCGCTGCGGCATTCATTCGCCACGCATCTTCTCTCGCGCGGCGGCGACCTGCGCGCGATCCAGGAATTGCTGGGCCATGCTTCGCTCTCCACCACCCAGATATATACGGCGGTCGATACCGAGCGGCTGCTCGATGCCTATAACGCGGCGCATCCACGGGCATGAGCCCTTGCCTTGCAAGGCGGCCGGGCGCAAATCTTGCCGTCCGCCGTCCGAGATCACCCGATGCGCATCCTCCTCGCCACCCTTCTGTTGACATTTGTGACATGGTCCGCACATGCGAGCGGCGGCATGAATTGCGAGGCAAGCGACAAGTCCGTCAGGCTTACGGTCGATGCCGGCATCAGCCGCGGGCTTGGGGCGAGCTTTTTCAGCTTCAAGGGCGAACTCGATATCCTTGCACCCGGCGCGCCGAAGGATTTCCGTAAAGTCACATTCGGCCGGGACCATCTAACGCATCACTGGCTGGACGGGCGCAATCTCAAGCTGCGCATCTATCGCGAACGCCCCGACGAACCGCATGGCTCTGTCGAGATCGTGATCGAGGCCTGGCCGCGCAAAGACGAGGCGTTCGACTATCGCGGCGGTTATGCGCTGACGATTTTCGACATTCCCAAGCCCGGCGCGGAGGGCAAGATGACAACGTTGAAAGGAAGGATTACCTGTTCCGCCGAATAAAAATTTCGTGTAGGCGCAGCAAAACCGGCGGTTTTGCATTATCTCCCTGGAGAGGGAGTGAGTGCATGAAATCCAGCCACATTACTGCTCTGGCGGAAGCCGTTCGCCGTGCCCGGCGGGAACTTGAAATCTCAGGTCAGCGGGCCGATGCCGTCTCGCAGGAGACTGCGATCAAGCGGCTTGCAGAATTACTGGACAGCGACGACGTGAACGAAGCCCTGGCGGCAGTCAGTGACGCGCCGTCGATGCAGGCTGACCCGCCGGTCGATTTGCGGGTACCCTATCCATGGCGCAAGCACTGACGGCCGCGCAAGGCTGACGGCGGCGCAAGGCTGGCGGCGCATCGCGCCGCCGGTGTTAGTCTCCGCTATTCCAGTTTTCTCGCAGATGGCGCACCAGTGCGCCGACCACATTGGAATAGTCGTCCGACCAGACCCTTTGTTTCGTGTCGCGTCCCTGGACCGGCCAAAAGTCCGAGGCCGCAAGCGCGCCGAAATCCCTCTGCTCACGCGCAAGGACCGCCACGCGCGGCACCCACAGATAACGGTCGGCATCTTCCTCCACATCGCCGCCGTCATAGATGCGCGCGATCAACCCGTTCGCCTCGGCGACACCGGCAACCACAGAGGCCAGTTCCAGATTCTTGTTGGAGATGTGCATCGCGATCAGGCCGCCCGGCTTGAGCTTTTTCAGATAAAGCGCGACCGCCTCGCGGGTCAGCAAATGGACCGGGATCGCGGCGCCGATAAAGGCGTCGACCACGATGAGGTCGAAACTTGCGTCCGGGGCCTCGGCCAGTTTCAGCCGCGCATCGCCGATAACGATCGGAACGTCCGGTGCGCATTCGGAGATGAAGGTGAACAAGTCAGGATCGGAGGCGATTCGCGCGATGTCCGGATCGATCTCGTAAAAGGTGAGCGTATCGCCGGGACGGCGCTGGCAGGCGAGCGAGCCGGTCCCGAGCCCGACCACGGCGACATTGACCGGGCCTTGCGCTTTCGCATGCAGCGCCTTGAAAACCTGATCGATTCCTGCGCCTGCAAAGAACTCCGAGATCATCTCCGGACGGCCTTCGATCCAGTTGCCGTCGTCATCCCGGATCTTCTGCGTGCCCTGACTGGTCGAGCCGTGCCACAGCCCGCGATACTGGCCGTCATCCGAATCCACCACACTCAGGACGCCGTAGAAGTTGCGGACCAGATGCACCGGCTGGCTGTCCCGGAACGACAGATTGACGATAAACATCGCGCCGAGGATCGCGGCGAAAGCCAGCGGCTTCTGCCAGTAATGCACGGTGAGTCCGATCAGCAGCCCGACCAGAATGTAGAGAAACGTGGTGGGCGGCACGAAATCGAAGGCCTTCGCCGCGAGCAGCATCAGCAATCCGCCGGCCAATGTGGCGAACAGGGCATATTGCCCGCTGTCGCGCCAGGGCCAGGCGAGGCCCGGCCGGGCCAGCACGGCGAGCAGCAGAAGCAGCGGATATTCGGCGATCCAGCTGAAGACCTGCGGCGCAATCAACGCGGTTGCGATGCCGCCGATCATGCCGCCGACAGAGATCCACATGTAATAGCCGGTGAGGTAGCGCGGCGGCGGGCGGCGCAGCGCCAGTTCGCCATGGCTCATCAGGGCGCAGACGAAAAATACACTGAGATGCAGCGCAATCGAGGTGATGATGGATCCGTTCGGCCCGAGCACGAAGGCTGCGGCCAAGGCAATCACGAAGACCGGCTGCACCTTCACCACCAGCGCATGCGGAATGACGGGGCGGGTCTGGAAAACGATCACAAAGGTGATGAGATAGATCGCAAGCGGCACCACCCAGAACAGCGGCACCGCCGCAACGTCGGTGGCGATATGCGCGGTGACCGCTATCAGCAATCCGGACGGGACCGCCGCCAGAAAAACCCAGGAGACCCTGTCGCTCCAGCGCGGCGCTGCGGCATCATCGCTGACGGCCGCCTGATATGATGCGCCCGCGCCCGGAAAGCGCAGCATGGCAACGCCGCAGGCGGCGATCATCAGGATCAGGACATAGAAGCCGAAGGTCCAGAGCCACGATTGTATCCCGAGCCGGATGAACGGTTCGATCGCGATCGGATAGGCGATCAGCGCCAGAAAACTTCCGGCATTGCTTGCAGCGTAGAGGAAATACGGATCTTTCGCGGCCGGATGGCTGGTCCGCGCAAACCAGGCCTGCAGCAGCGGGCCATTCGCAGCGAGCGCGAAAAACGGCAGGCCGATCGAGACCGTGAACAAGGCGAGCAGCCAGAATGCTTCGCCCGATTGCGGCGGCGGCCCGAAATTGCTGGCGATGTGCAGCGGCAGAAACAGACACGCGACCGCATTCACCACAATATGGATGACGAGCGAGGTGCGTCCCGGCGCGAAGCGGGTGATCAGATGCGCGTAAGCGTAACCCGCAAGCAGCGCGGTCTGGAAAAAGACCAGCGCGACCGACCAGACCGCGGCGGCGCCGCCGAGCTGCGGCAGCACCATCTTGGTGAAGAGCGGCTGCACCGCAAACAGCAAGGCGGCGCTGACGAAGATCGAGACGACGAACGTCGCGAGCAGCGGCGCCATGGTTCGGCCCGGCTCGATCGATGGTGTGGCGCCGGTCGAGACTTCGGTGGTCATGGAATCAGTCACGCAGCCGGCGCACCAAATTACGATGAGCGGGAGCGGCGCAGATAACGTCCGGGATCAAGCTGCGCAGGGATCCGCAATTTTCAACCGATCGATTTTGGGGATCGCGGCGCGTCCGCTCACATCGGCGGGATGCACCAGTCCCAATAGCCGCTGGTCATGCTGGCATCGACCCAGAACCAGCACAGATCGTCGCGCGGCCGCGGCGGCACCGCGCTGACCGCGATGATGGTGCCGAGTGTCACGCCGGCGATTGCGGTGCCGTACCAGGCGCGGCTCGACCACGGTCGCACGCCGCGGACGTAAACGTTGCGGTTGATGGTGACGTTGCCGCGCATCCCGCCGCCCATGCCGCCGCGCATCCCGCCGCTCATGCCTCCCATGCCGCCCATACCGCCGCTCATGCCTCCCATGCCACCGCCGCCGCCCATGCCTCCCATGCCGCCCATGCCGCCACCGCCGCCCATGCCGCCCATGCCGCCACCGCCGGCCATGCCACCCATGCCGCCACCGCCGCCGCGCATCCCGCCTCCCATGCCACCCATGCCACCACGCATCCCGCCGCCGCCCATGCCGCCACCGCCCATGCCGCCCATTTGCGCGAGGATGAGAGGATCGGGCGGTACCGGCGATTGCGGCTGGACCGGCCAGGCATGGCTCACGGACGCCGTGCCGACGATCGCGGCCGTGGCGAGAAAAGCGGTAAGCAGGCTGGTTTGACGCATGAACTCCTCCCGGGACCGGAACTGCAGCTCTTGGCCGTTAACACAAAGCCTAGCATATCCCGGGTCGCGTCATAGCGTCACAACCTTCGCGCCGGTGACGCGCGCGCGCCTACACCCGCACCATGCCACCGTCGGCATAGAGCGTCTGGCCGGTGATAAACGCCGCATCGTCGCTTGCGAGGAAGGATACGACGCCCGCGAGATCCGCCGGCATCTGCACGCGGCGAATCGCCTGCAGCCGCGCGATCTGCTCGAATTCCTCGTCCATCGAGGCGCGGCCCTGACGCGGCGCACGGCCTTCGGTCCCGGGCGTGCGCGTGAGGCTTGGCGAGATCGCATTGACGGTGACGCCATGATTGCCGAGCTCGGTCGCGAGCGCACGGGTGAAGCCGACCACGCCGCCCTTGCTTGCGATGTAATGCGTGTAGCCCGACGCCACGGTGTTGAGCGTCGAAGACGAAATGTTGACGACACGGCCAAAGCCGCGGCGCTTCATGCCGGGCGCGAAGGCTTTGGTCACAAGAAACACCGCGTCGAGATTGAGCGCCATGACCCGCCGCCAGTCGGCAAAGGTCACCTGCTCGAACGGCTGGATCGGGTAGATGCCGGCATTGTTGACAAGGATGTCGCAGCGGCCGAACCGAATTTCCACTTCGGCGGCGAGATAGGCGACGGATTCCTCCGACGTGATGTCGCAGATCACGCTCATTGCCTCGCGGCCGGCGGCTTCCACCAGCGCCGCGGTCTCGGCGCAGGGCTTGATATCGACCAGCACGGCATGCGCGCCGTCCTGTGCCAGGCGCTCCGCGAACGCCTGACCGAGTCCGCCGGCGGCTCCCGTGACGAGTGCGATCTTTCCGTCGAGCGATGCGCGGGCCACGTCGTTCACCGTTCCATTTCACGTCAGCAAGTGCGCGACCGCAACCCGCGGGAGCAAACGACTGGGTTCCTGCCGCTACGACGATTGCGCCTTCGGCACGACAGTCTGCACCGGAAAGCCGGCACGCGCAAAAGCCGGACGCTCGCGCAGCCGCGCATACCAATTCGCCACGGCGGGCCACTGGCGATCGAAATCGTATTCGGGAAAGTCCGAGAGCCGATGGACGAAGGGCGCCATATTGATGTCGGCAAGCGAGTAGGCATCGCCGGCCAGCCATTCGTCGCGGGCGAGCACGCCCTGCATGCGATCGAGCATGCGCCGAAGCTCGGCATGGGCCGCGGTCAGTTCGGCCTCCGGGATGCCGTTGCGCGCCGCATCGCGCCAGCGGCGCGCCGTTTCCGGATTGGGCATGCGGCGGACCGCATCGTCGATCTCGGCGTCCGGCAGGGACTGCAGGTAAGGCCGGAGGTTCCTTTGAAAGCTCGGCTTCTTGATCGCGAGCGTGGCCACATCGTCGATCAGGCGATTCCAGACAGCGACTTTCGCGCGGCCCTTTGCGTCCGCAGGCCGCAGCGGGTGGTCGGGAAACGCGTCGTCGAGATAATCGTTGATGATCGTCGATTCGCGCAGCACGAAGCCGTCATGATCGAGCACCGGGACCATGGCGTCCGGATTGATTGCAAGAAAATCCGGCGCCAGCTGTTCGAAGCGGCGCAGATTCAGCACCACCTCGTCATAGGCAAGCTCTTTTTCGGCAAGCGCCAGCCGCACCTTCTGCGAGCAGGTCGAGGCCCATGCATGATAGAGACGGAGCATGGGCCGGCCCTCCCCTCACATATGGATCGCACGCCTGTCGACGGCGAGAGCTGCTTCTTTCACCGCTTCCGGCAGCGTCGGATGCGCGTGGCAAGTGCGCGCGATATCTTCCGCCGCAGCGCCGAATTCCATCGCCACCGCCGCTTCCGCGATCATGTTGCCGGCATCGGCGCCGACGATATGCACGCCGAGCACGCGATCGGTCCTGGCATCGGCGAGAATTTTCACGAAGCCGTCGGTCTGCTGGTTGGCCTTGGCGCGGCCGTTTGCCGTGAACGGAAACTTGCCGACATTGTAGGCGACGTTCTCAGTCTTCAATTCGTCTTCGCCTTTACCGACCGAGGCAATCTCCGGATAGGTATAGACCACAGCGGGGATCACGTCGTAATTCACGTGGCCCGCCTGTCCGGCGAGAATTTCGGCGACCGCAACGCCCTCGTCCTCGGCCTTGTGCGCCAGCATCGGCCCCGCAATCACGTCGCCGATGGCGTAGATGCCCGGCACATTGGTCGCGAAATGCGCGTCGGTCCTGACGCGGCCGCGCTCGTCGAGCGCAACGCCGGCTTCGGCGAGACCGAGTCCTTCCGTGTAGGGCGTGCGGCCGATGGCGACGAGCACCACGTCGGCGTCGAGCGTTTCGGCATCGCCGCCCTTGGCGGGCTCCACTTTAACCTTCAGCTTTTTGCCCGACGCATCGACGGACGAAACCTTGGAGCCGAGCTTGAACGCCATGCCCTGCTTCTCGAACAGCCGCTGCGACTGGCGCGCCACCTCGGAATCCATGCCCGGCAGAATGCGATCGAGGAATTCCACCACCGTGACCTGCGCGCCAAGCCGGCGCCACACCGAGCCGAGTTCGAGCCCAATCACCCCCGCGCCGATCACCAGCAGCTTCTCCGGGACTTTTTCCAGCGCGATTGCGCCGGTAGAGGAGACGATGCGCTTCTCGTCGATCTCGATGCCCTTGAGCTTCGCCACGTCCGACCCGGTGGCGATGACGATATTCTTCGCCTCCAGCGTCTGCGTCTTGCCGTCCGCACCCGCTACCTCGACCTTGCCTGCCGCTGCGATGCGGCCGGTGCCGAACACAACATCAATCTTGTTCTTCTTCATCAGGAAGTCGACGCCCTTGACGTTGCCGTCGACGGCCTCGTCCTTGAAGGCCAGCATCTGCTTCAGATCGAGCTTGGGTTTTCCCACGCCGATGCCCATCTTCGCGAAGGCGTGACCGGCCTCCTCGAATAGTTCGGACGCATGGAGCAGCGCCTTCGACGGAATGCAGCCGACATTGAGACACGTGCCGCCGAGCGTCGCGCGCTTTTCGACCACGGCCACTTTCATGCCGAGCTGCGCCGCGCGAATGGCGCAGACATAGCCGCCGGGGCCGGTGCCGATAACGATGAGATCGTAGGACATCAAGTGCGCCTTTGCTTCTCCGTCATGCGCGGGCTTGACCCGCGCATCCGTCATTCAAATGATGGCTTGCCGGATCACGCCGCTGCGCGGCGGTCCGGCAATGACCATCCAATCAAAGATCCAGAATGAGCCGTGCCGGGTCTTCCAGCACTTCCTTCACCCGTACGAGGAAGGTCACCGCCTCGCGGCCATCGACGATGCGGTGGTCGTAGGAGAGCGCCAGATACATCATCGGGCGAATCTCGACCTTGCCGCCGATCGCGACCGGGCGCTCCTGGATCTTGTGCATGCCGAGGATGCCGGATTGCGGCGCATTGAGAATCGGCGTCGACATCAGCGAGCCGTAGACGCCGCCATTCGAAATCGTGAAGGTGCCGCCCTGCATCTCCTCGATCTTGAGCTGGCCGTCGCGCGCGCGCTTGCCGGCATCGGCGATGTCCTTCTCGATCTGCGCCAGCGACTTCTGATCGCAATCGCGGATCACCGGCACGACGAGGCCCTTCTCGGTGCCGACCGCGACGCCGATGTGGTAGTAATTCTTGTAGATGATGTCGCCGCCGTCGATCTCGGCGTTGACGGCGGGAATATCCTTCAGCGCCTGGACGCAGGCGCGCACGAAGAAGCCCATGAAACCGAGCTTCACGCCGGTCTTCTTCTCGAACGCATCCTTGTAATGGCTGCGCAGGTCCATCACCGCCTTCATGTCGACCTCGTTGAAGGTCGTCAGCATGGCGGCGGTGTTCTGCGCGTCCTTCAGCCGGCGCGCGATTGTTGCGCGCAGCCGCGTCATCTTCACGCGCTCCTCGCGCGCCGCGTCGTCGGCGGGCGAGGGCGCGCGCACCTGCATCGTGGTGGACGGCGCCGGCGCGGGGGCCGCTGCCGCGCGTTCGATCGCCGCCATCATGTCGCCCTTGGTGACGCGGCCATCCTTGCCGGTGCCCGGAACGGTCGAGGGCTCGACGCCGGATTCGGCCGCCAACTTGCGCACCGACGGCGCGACCGGCATGTCCCCGGAGGGCTTGGGCGTGGATGACGCGACCTTGTCCTGCTCGCGCGGCTTCACGTCCGCAGCGCCAGCCTGGATCGGCGCCGTGGTCGACTGCTTCTTGTCCGGCGCGCCGGTGCCGGTGGCCGCACCTTCGCCGTCCTTGATCTGGCCGAGCAGCGCGCCGACGGCGACGGTTTCGCCATCCTTTGCCGCGATCGCTTCGAGGACACCGGCGGCGGGTGCCGGCACTTCGATCGTCACTTTGTCGGTTTCGAGTTCGACCAGCGGCTCGTCGACCGCGACGGCGTCGCCCGGTTTCTTGAACCACTTTCCGATGGTGGCTTCGCTGACGGATTCGCCAAGGGTAGGTACGCGGATGTCGGTCATGGTTATTCTCTCAATTCTCGGCCTCGTCAGGCCCGGCCTTGTGCCGGGCATCCACGTTTTCGGTCCTGGTTAGGACGTGGATGGCCGCGGCAAGCCCGGCCATGACGGAAATTGGAAATTCTCAGCCCAGCGCCTCGTCGAGGAGCTGCTTGAGCTGCGCATTGTGTTTCGACATCTGGCCGACCGCGGTCGACGCCGAGGCCGGGCGGCCGGCATAACGCGGACGGCGATGCTTGGCCTGAATCTGGTTCAGCACCCACTCGATGAAGGTGTCGACGAAGAACCACGCGCCCATGTTGCGCGGCTCTTCCTGGCACCACACGATCTCGGCCTGCTTGAAACGCGATAGATCCTGAATGAGCGCCTTGGTCGGGAACGGATAGAGCTGCTCGACGCGCAGGAGATAGATGTCGTCGAGCCCGCGCCTCTCGCGCTCGTCGTAAAGGTCGTAATAGACCTTGCCCGAGCACAGGATCACGCGCCGCATCTTGTCGTCGGCGACCAGCTTGATCTTTTCGCCTTTCAGGATTTCGGCGTCGTCCCAAAGCACGCGGTGGAACGTGGTGTCGGCGCCAAGCTCGTCGAGCCGCGAGGTCGCACGCTTGTGACGGAGCAGCGACTTCGGCGTCATCAGGATCAAGGGCTTCCTGATTTCGCGCTTCAGCTGGCGGCGCAGGATGTGGAAATAGTTCGCAGGCGTCGTGCAATTGGCGACCTGCATATTGTCTTCGGCGCACATCTGGAGATAGCGCTCGAGCCGCGCCGAGGAATGCTCCGGCCCCTGCCCCTCGTAGCCGTGCGGCAGCAGGCAGACGAGGCCCGACATGCGCAGCCACTTGCGTTCGGCCGAGGAGATGAACTGGTCGAACACCACCTGCGCGCCGTTGGCGAAATCGCCGAACTGCGCCTCCCACAGCACCAGCGCATTCGGCTCGGCGGTTGAATAGCCGTATTCGTAGCCGAGCACGGCCTCTTCCGAGAGCATCGAGTTCATCACCTCGTAGCGCGCCTGAGTCTCGCTCAGATGATTGAACGGCGTATAGCGCGCCTCGGTGCGCTGATCGAACAGCACCGAATGACGCTGCGAGAAGGTGCCGCGCTCGGAATCCTGGCCCGACAGGCGCACCGGATGCCCGTCCTCCAGCAGCGTGCAGAAAGCGAGCGCCTCCGCGGTCGCCCAGTCGATGCCTTCGCCGCTGTCGATCGCTTTTCTGCGGTTGTCGAGGAAGCGGGCGATGGTGCGGTGGACCTGGAAACCGTCCGGCACCGTGGTGATCTTGGCGCCGATCTCCTTGAGCTTGGCGATGTCGACGCCGGTATTGCCGCGGCGCGGGTCGTCGATCTCGGTGCCCGCCTTGATGATCGACCAGCGGCCGTCCAGCCAGTCGGCCTTGTTCGGCTTGTAGGCCTGGCCGGCCTCGAACTCGGCCTCCAGGCGATGGCGCCAGTCGGCGCGCATCTTGTCGACCTCGCCCTCGGTGACGACACCCTCGCCGATCAGCTTTTTCGAATAGATGTCGAGCGTCGACGGATGCTGCCGGATCTTCTGATACATCAGCGGCTGGGTGAAAGCCGGTTCGTCACCTTCGTTGTGACCGAATCTGCGATAGCAGAACATGTCGATCACCACGGGCTTGGCGAAGCGCTGCCGGTATTCGGTGGCGACCTTGGCTGCGAACACCACCGCCTCCGGATCGTCGCCGTTCACATGGAAGATCAGCGCCTCGATCATCTTCGCCACATCCGACGGATAGGGCGAGGAGCGGGAATAGCGCGGATAGGTGGTGAAGCCGATCTGGTTGTTGACGATGAAATGCATCGAGCCGCCGGTGCGGTAGCCCTTGAGCTCGGACAGGCCGAAGCACTCCGCCACCACCCCTTGCCCGGCAAACGCGGCGTCGCCGTGGATCAGCAGCGGCAGCACCATCGAGCGGTCGTCCGGCGTCGCGCCATGCTGATCCTGCTTGGCGCGCACCTTGCCGAGCACCACCGGGTTGACGATTTCCAGATGCGACGGATTCGGTGTCAGCGACAGATGCACTTTGTTGCCGTCGAACTCGCGGTCCGACGACGCGCCGAGGTGATACTTCACGTCGCCGGAGCCTTCGACATCGTCGGGCGTTGCCGAGCCGCCCTTGAATTCGTGAAACAGCACGCGATGCGGCTTGCCCATGACTTGCGTCAGGACATTGAGCCGGCCGCGATGCGCCATGCCGAATACGATTTCCTTCACGCCGAGCTGACCGCCGCGCTTGATGATCTGCTCCAGCGCCGGGATCAGCGACTCGCCGCCATCGAGCCCAAAGCGCTTGGTGCCGGTGAACTTGACGTCGAGGAATTTCTCGAAGCCCTCGGCCTCGACCAGCTTGTTCAGGATCGCGCGCTTGCCCTCGCGGGTGAAGGTGATTTCCTTGTCCTTGCCTTCGATGCGCTCCTGGATCCACGCCTTCTGCTGCGGATCGGAAATGTGCATGAACTCGACGCCGAGCGTCTGGCAATAGGTGCGGCGCAGGATCGCGACGATCTCGCGCATGGTCGCGAATTCGAGACCGAGCACCTTGTCGAGGAAAATCTTGCGGTCCATGTCGGCTTCGGTGAAGCCATAGGAACGCGGGTCGAGCTCCTGCTCGTCCTTTTCCGGTTCGAGCTCGAGCGGATCGAGCTTGGCGTGGAAATGACCGCGAATACGGTAGGCGCGGATCAGCATCAATGCATGCAGCGAATCGCGGGTCGCCTGCAGCACGTCGGCCGAGGTGAGTTCGACGCCGGACTTCTGCGCCTTGCCCTTGATCTTGTCGGAAACGATCTTCTCGATCCCGGCCCAGTTGCCGTCGAGCGCGGCGACAAGTTCGCCGTTGGAAAGCTGGGGCCAGCCGGGAGTCTTCCATGACGCGCCCTTCGCGCTTTTGGTGACGCTCGCCGGGTCGTCCTTCAGGCTCTGGAAGAAGGTCTGCCACTGTGCATCGACCGAATTCGGATCGGTCTCGTAGCGGGCATAGAGGTCTTCGATATAGGCGGCATTACCGCCATAGAGGAAAGAGGTAAGGGCGAAGGCTGCGTTCGCGTCCTGGCGAGACATGCGGGCCGTCCTGAGGGTAAATCCTGGCGTGGCTAGTGCGGTGATCCGGCGTTGGATCTCGGTGGCGTCTGGGCGATGAATGACCGCCGGAGACGGCCATCGGGTCGATTCGGCGCAAAAATGCGTCCCGGCGGCGACCCTTTTACAGATACTGGGTCATCAGGGCCACGATAAGATGACATTGAAATGAACTTGAGTTCACTTCTTATCCCACATGTCGTTTCGGCCCAACTCTCTGAATTGAAACGAAAAAGGCCCGCGCCGGGCGGCACGGGCCTTCACGCACAGAAGAGCCGGCGATCAGGTTTTCGCGAGCGGCCTTAACCTTTCAAGACCTCGACCAGCGTCTTGCCCACCCGCGCCGGCGACGGCGACACCTTGATCCCCGCCTCTTCCATCGCCGCGATCTTGGATTCCGCATCGCCCTTGCCGCCGGAAATAATCGCGCCGGCATGGCCCATGCGGCGGCCGGGCGGCGCCGTGCGGCCGGCGATGAAGCCAACCATCGGCTTCTTGCGGCCCTTGCGCGCCTCGTCTTTCAGGAACTGCGCCGCATCCTCTTCGGCCGAGCCGCCGATTTCGCCGATCATAATGATCGACTCGGTCTTGGGATCGGCCAGGAACATCTCCAGCACCTCGATGAATTCGGTGCCCTTCACCGGATCGCCGCCGATGCCGACCGCCGTGGTCTGGCCGAGCCCTTCGCGCGAGGTCTGGAACACCGCCTCGTAGGTCAGCGTGCCGGAGCGCGACACGATGCCGACCTTGCCCGGCTTGAAGATGTTGCCCGGCATGATGCCGATCTTGCATTCGCCCGCGGTCATCACGCCCGGGCAGTTCGGTCCGATCAGCCGCGACTTCGATCCGGAGAGCGAGCGTTTCACCTTGACCATGTCCAGCACCGGAATGCCTTCGGTGATGCAGACGATCAGCGGGATCTCCGCGTCGATCGCCTCGCAGATCGCGTCGGCCGCGCCGGCCGGGGGCACGTAGATCACGCTGGCATCCGCGCCGGTCTTCTCGCGCGCCTCGCGCACGGTGTCGAACACCGGCAGGTTGAGATGCGTGGTGCCGCCTTTGCCGGGCGAGGTGCCGCCGACCATCCTGGTGCCGTAGGCGATCGCCTGTTCGGAATGGAAGGTGCCGTTCTTGCCGGTGAAGCCCTGGCAGATGACCTTGGTGTTCTTGTCGATGAGGATGGACATGTTCAGGACTCTCGATTGAAACCGGTACGGCTTGGTGGTGAGGTGACCGCGCTTGCGACGCACTGCGCCAAAGCGACCCGGATGCGGATCATGTTTCGCTTGCTGCCGCTGCGCCGATAAGAAACGGATTGATTACACGTACAGAGCCATAGACCTGATTGTGATTGAGATCTTCAGTGTAAAGCACGGGCGCTTGCAGCCGTTCGGCGGCAGCGATGATCGCTCCGTCCCAATAACTGACCTTGAAACGGTCCGCGTATGAAATGCCCTGTCTCACGAGAAGCTCATCTACCGACGCAACGGGAAAGGCTGAAAGCAAATCGACCCAAAGGCAGGCTTCCTCGAACGACAGGGGCACGGCCAGCTTGGTGCGTGCGATGACATAGAATTCGGCCAGAACCTGACCTGACAGGCCAAACCGTTCATTTTGTACGAGCCTTGCCGCGACTTCGAACTTTTCCGGATTCTCGTCGCGCCCCGCCGCCGCGTAGATCAGAATATTCGTGTCGAGGAAGCAGTCGCTCGGCATAGGCGTCCTCGCGATTCCAGACGTAACCAGGCCCGAGCCGGCCGCGGGAGTTTTTCATCAGTTCGACAAGGCCTTTGCGGGCTTCCGCAACCCGGCTCTCTTCCGAGGCCAGTTGCGTCAGATAGTCGCGCACCAGGCCATTGATCGTGGTTCGACGGCGGGCCGCGATTTCGCGCACATCGTTGAGAATATTTTCCTCAATCGCCAGCGTAATATTCTTCACGGCACGACCTCCTGTTACACAGTTTATGTGTAACTGTGGAATTTGCCAGCCCTATGCGGCAGCCTTCTTCACAGCGGCGACGATCTTCTGCGCGGCGTCGTCGAGATCGTCGGCCGGCAACACGTTCAGCCCGGATTCCTTGATGATCTTCTTGCCGAGATCGACATTGGTGCCCTCCAGCCGCACCACCAGCGGCACCTTCAGCCCGACCTCCTTCACCGCGGCCACCACGCCTTCGGCGATCACGTCGCACTTCATGATGCCGCCGAAGATGTTGATCAGAATCCCCTTCACCTTCGGATCGGAGGTGATGATCTTGAACGCGGCGGTGACCTTTTCCTTGGAGGCGCCGCCGCCGACATCGAGGAAGTTCGCAGGCTCGGCGCCGTACAGCTTGATGATGTCCATGGTTGCCATGGCCAGACCCGCACCATTGACCATGCAGCCGATCGAGCCGTCGAGCGCGATATAGTTGAGGTCGTATTTCGACGCCTCGATTTCCTTCTCATCCTCTTCGGTTTCGTCGCGCAACTCGGCGATGTCGGGATGCTTGAACAGCGCGTTGGAATCGAACGACACCTTGGCGTCGAGCACCCGCAGCTCGCCTTGCTTGGTGACGATCAGCGGATTGATTTCGAGCATCGCCATGTCCTTGGCGACGAAGGCCGTGTAAAGCTGATCGAGCAGCTTCGCGGCCTGCTTGGCGAGATCGCCGGTCAGATTCAGCACCTTCGCAACCGTGCGGCCATGATGCGGCATGATGCCGGTGGCCGGATCGACGGAGAAGGTCACAATCTTTTCCGGCGTCTTGTGCGCCACGTCTTCGATATCCATGCCGCCTTCGGTCGACACCACGAACGAGATGCGCGAGGTGACGCGATCGACCAGCGCGGAGAGATAGAATTCCTTCGCGATGTCGGAGCCTTCCTCGATATAGAGGCGGTTGACCTGCTTGCCTGCGGCACCGGTCTGGATCGTAACCAGGGTCGCACCGAGCATCTGCCTGGCGAATTCCGCAACCTCGGCGATCGACTTGGCGAGACGCACGCCGCCCTTGTCGCCCGCGGAGGCTTCCTTGAACTTGCCCTTGCCGCGGCCGCCGGCGTGAATCTGGCTCTTGACCACCCAGAGCGGTCCGCCGAGTTGCCGGGCCGCCGCTTCGGCCTCTTCGTGCTTGAAAATCGGGACGCCGTTGGAAACCGGCACGCCGAACGTCTTCAGCAGCGCTTTCGCCTGATATTCGTGAATATTCATACGCCCTTGCCCCGGTGACATCGCCCGCGGAACGCAGGCGCGTGTTGGCATTGTGCGGGTTTGACCCGCCGGAAGTTGGCCGCACCCCGCACTGCGCGGGGTACGGCAGTGCGACGGCTATTTCAGATCCGGCGCGATGTTCTTGCAGGCATCGACCAGCTGCTGAACCGACAGCGCCGACTTGTCGAACATTTCACGCTCGGCCGACGACAGATCGATTTCAACCACGCGCTCGACGCCCTTGGCGCCGATCACCACCGGCACGCCGACATACATATCCTTGACTCCGTATTCGCCGTTCAGCCAGGCGGCGCAGGGCAAAACGCGCTTCTTGTCCTTCAGATAGCTTTCTGCCATCGCGATCGCGGACGAGGCCGGCGCATAGAAGGCCGAGCCGGTCTTGAGCAGATTGACGATTTCGGCGCCACCGTTGCGGGTGCGGATCACGATCTCGTCGAGCCGCTTTTCGGTGGTCCAGCCCATCTTGACGAGATCGGGCAGCGGAATGCCGGCGACGGTGGAATAGCGCACCAGCGGCACCATGGTGTCGCCATGGCCGCCGAGCACGAAGGCGGTCACGTCTTCAACCGACACATTGAATTCGTCGGCGAGGAAATAGCGAAAGCGCGCCGAATCCAGCACGCCGGCCATGCCGACCACCATGTTCTTCGGCATGCCGGAGAATTTCTGCAGCGCCCACACCATCGCGTCGAGGGGATTGGTGATGCAGATGACGAAGGCGTTCGGGGCGTATTTCTTGATGCCGGTGCCGACCTGTTCCATCACCTTGAGATTGATGCCGAGCAGGTCGTCGCGGCTCATGCCGGGCTTGCGCGGCACGCCGGCGGTGACGATGCAGACCGAGGCGCCCTCGATGGCATCGTAGGAATTGGCGCCGGACAGCTTGGCGTCGAAGCCGTCGATCGGCGACGATTGCGCAATGTCGAGCGATTTGCCCTGCGGAACCCCTTCCGCGATGTCGAACATCACGACGTCGCCGAGCTCACGCAATCCGATGAGGTGGGCGAGCGTGCCGCCGATCTGACCTGAGCCGATCAATGCAATCTTGGGACGCGCCATGGGGAGATGAACCTTTATATCTGGACGGTTGGAGCGTCCTGCCGTCCGAAATCCGCCCGGCCGGCTCCGGCATGACACCCGTGGAGGCGCCGCGGAACCGCGGCTGCGCGGTGGTTATCGTGTCCGGCCGTCGGCGACAAGGTTGCGAAAGGCGAACGGCGCATGTTCATGTCTCGCGTCTGATATACATTATTCCAGCGCCTCCGGCCTTTGCCAAGGCCGAAGTCGCGGGACCATACAGAATTCGACATTGCGGCGCATCATCCGATGCTGCGGCAGCGAAGCCCGCCCGGAGCGTCTGCGGCATGCCGGAGCGGCGGGCGCGCAGGATCGCCGCCAGCGTGGACGCCCCTTTATCCAAAACCCGGAAAGCTTGCGCGGTGCCCGCTCATGTATCGATGATCTTGCCAGCGCCCACCGCATCCACATCGCGGCGGGGCCCGTGCGGAAGCGCGAGATAGCTTTGTGAGCCCATCTCGATCAGCCGCGATACCGTGCGCTGGAATTCGAACAGCTCCAGCCCCTCGTCGGCGACGTAGAGTTCATGCGGCTGCGCCTCGGCGGACGCGATCAGCTTCACCGCATTGTCGTAAAGCGTGTCGACAAGGATGATAAAGCGCTTGGCTTCGTTGCGCTGGGCGAAGCGCATGACCGGAATGCGGTCGATGATCAGCGTGTGATATTCTCGCGCGAGCCGCAGGAAATCGGCGGAGCCGCGCGGCGCCACGCACAGATCGGGAAAGGGAAATCGCGCGACGCCGAGCGCGGCCCGCGGCACGTGCAGCCTGTGGCCCTTGACGATGAAGTCGTGCGGCATGCCCTCCTGCCCAAGCGTGATGCGGGCCCAGGCCTCGTCGAGCGCGCGTTCGGCTTGCGCATCCGCCGGCACGTACCAGACCCGGCCTTTAACCAGCTTTTCCAGCCGGAAATCGGTCCGCGCATCGAGCCGGGTCACATCGACACGTTCCAGCAACAGATCGATGAAGGGGAGAAATTGCGCGCGGTTCAGTCCGTCCTTGTAGAGATCGTCCGGCGCAACGTTCGAGGTCGCGACCACGACCACGCCGCGATTGAAAAATTGCGTAAAGAGCCGCCCGAGGATCATCGCATCGGCGATATCGGTGACGTGAAACTCGTCGAAGCACAGAAGCTCCGCCTCATCCGCAATCGTGTTGGCGGTGAGCACGATCGCATCGCCATTGTCGGCAATCTCGCCGTTCTTCGCCTTTTGCCGGAAATCGTAGATGCGCTCATGCACCTCCGCCATGAATTCGTGGAAATGCACGCGGCGCTTTTTCGCCACCCGGCAGGCCTCGAAGAACAGGTCCATCAGCATGGTCTTGCCGCGCCCGACCTTGCCGTAGATGTAGAGGCCCTTCAGCGGCGCGCGTTTTTCGCGGCTGCCGAACAGCCAGCCGAGCGACGACGATTTCGCGGCGCGTTTTTGATCAGCCAGCCGCTGCTCGAGGACCGCGAGTTTTTCGACCGCCGCGGCCTGTGCCCCGTCGGGCGAGATTGCGCCCTCCGCGATCAGGGCGGCATATCGGTCGCTGATGGATGAGATCATGAGGGTCGGAGCGGGACAAAATTGAGCCGTGGGCATAGCCGCCGTGGCGCACCCGCCGCAAGGCACGGTTTGTGGGTTAACGACGGTTTAAAGCCCCGCTCGCCCAAATGCATGGCTGCTGCCTTCAATTGGGGCTTGGTTCCGTCTTAAAATTGCTGCATCGCAACATTATCTCGCGAATCGCTGGACGCCTGAAGCAGCGGCCGGCGCGTCTCTGGGAGGGACGAGAAGGAGGGTCTTCGGCACGTTTCGTCAGGAGACGAGATGCACGCACTCGACCCGCTTCCCGATGGCGGCCTGATCCGCAAATTGTGGATCGGCGAAGCCTACAAATACCGGGACCATCTGCTGCGGCTCGACCCGGAAAGCCGCCATCGCCGGTTCGGCGGCGGCGTATCGGACGCCTATATCCGCAATTTCGTCGACACCACGATGTGGCTCGATGCCATCGTCCATGGTTTCTTCGTGGATGGACAGCTGCGCGGCGCGGCCGAACTGCGCCCGCTCGGCGGGCGCTTCAGCAAGCAGGCCGAGGCGGCTTTCAGCGTGGAGAATGCGTGGCAAAGCCACGGCGTCGGCTCGGCCTTGCTTGAGCGAACGCTGCTCACCGCGCGCAACCGCGGCATCGCGCATCTGCATATGGCCTGCCTCGCCGACAACCGCCGCATGCAGCAGCTCGCCCGCAAATTCGACGCGGAGCTGACCTTCGATTTCGGCGAGGTGGTGGCCGAGGTCGAGGCCCCGCATCCGACGCCCTTGTCGGTGGTGCGCGAACTGGTGTCCGACGGCCAGGGTTTCGCAACTGCGATCCTCGATGCGCAATCCCGCCTGTTCAAGGCAACCTGACGTTAACCAGCCGGTACCGTTTCAGGGGCAAGCTCATCGCATTGCTCCCGGATGGGGATCGGCGATGAACCACACTGGCTTCGACATCAAGGTGCTGCCCACCGCCAGCATCGAGGACCATCACGCGCATCTCCTGCGCCTCGATTACCTCGATCGCTGCCTGTTCTTCTCCGTCGGCAACGACGACCGGGCGGTCGACGCCCATTGCCTGCGGCTCATGTCGTCGCAGGCGATCGTGATTGGCGCCTACGCCCATGGCCGCATGCGCGCCAGCATTGAGATCGTTCCGGACCGCGACGGCAAACGCGCCGCGGCGACGCTGATCGCCGAAACCGACTATCAGTCGGACGCGCTTGCCGAAGCGATGATGACGCGCGCACGCGACGAAGCGAAGAAGCGCGGTCTCGGCCGGCTCGATGTCGTCGGCATGACCGGCGCGCCGCAGACCGTACGCACGCAGATCGCGCGATTCGGCTAGAGTCTTTGGGTTGACGCGTTTTCTTAACGCGAACCGGTACCACTTCGCTCGAAAACGCTATAAGGCTAGATCGCGCGCTTCGCCGGAATGGCCGCAAGCGGATAGGCCTCCTCGACAATGTAGGGACCGCCGCCGGTCGAGGCGCGCGATGAATAAAGCACAAAGCGTTCGACCCGGAACGGCGCGGACCGGAACGAACCGCGCTCGGACAGATAATCCGCCACCTGCCGGCTCGAGGAGTCGCGCAACCGCGCCAGCGTGACATGCGGGGTGTATTTACGCCCCTCGGGTTCAAGCCCGACCCGCTGCATCATCCGCTCGTGCTCGGCCTGCAGGTCCGTCAGCGCCTGCGACGGCGCGACATTGGCGAAAACCGAGCGCGGCTTTCGCCCGCCGAACGAGGCCACACCGTCGAGCCGCAGATCGAACGGCGCGCGGTTGACGCTGTCCAGCATCGACGCCACGTCGTGCGCCACATGCACGTCGACGTCGCCGATGAAGCGCAGCGTGATGTGATAATTTTCCGGATCGATCCAGCGTGCACCCGGCAATCCGCCACGCAGGAATGTCAGGGTCTGCGCCACGTCTGCGGGAATCTCGATCGCGGTGAAAATGCGCGGCATCGAGAACCTCCGGGTTCCGTCACGTTACCGACGTGACAATCGCGTGACAACGCTTGAGGCGGCACGCGGCTACAAGACCGGATTCGGCGCCCGTACGCAAGCGTCAGCTCGCCCCGCGCTTCTTCACGCGCGCGATCAGTTCTTCCGCCTTCGGCAGGATGCCATCGACAATCGCCCGCACGCCGTCTGCATTCGGGTGCATGCCGTCGCGCAATGCGAGCTGCGCCTGTGCCGCAACGCCGTCAAGAAAAAATGGATAGAACACGACATCGTATTTCTGCGCGAGTTCGGGGAAAATCGCATCATACGCACGCACGAACTCAGCGCCGAGATTCGGTGCGGCCCGCATGCCGGCGAACAGCACCGGAATGTCGCGCTCCTTCAGCCGGGCCAGAATGTCGTCTAGCGCCTGCCGCGTGACCTTCGGATCGACGCCGCGCAGCATGTCGTTGGCGCCGAGTTCGACAATTACGGCATCGGTTCCGTCGGGGATCGACCAGTCGAGGCGCGACAACCCGCCGGACGCGGTGTCGCCGGACACCCCGGCATTCTCGATCTCGACATTGTAACCCTTGGCTTGGAGCGAGCGTTGTAACCGGGCCGGAAATGTGTCGGTCGCCGGAAGGCCGTAGCCCGCGGTCAGCGAATCGCCGAGCGCGACGATCTTCAGGGGCGCCTTGTCCTGCGCCGCGGCGGGCGCAATCAGGACCGCGGCGAAACCGGCCAGCGCCAGTATCGGAAAAGCCAGACTATGGACTAACGCCTTCATCGCACCATATGACCTAACGGCCTGACTGCCGGCCCGCCATTCGCCATATCGTTCTGCGACCGAAAGATTTCAATGCAGCCCAAGCCCCAATCCGCCGGACCCGCAGTCGCCTTGTCCGGTGTCAATCTGTCGCTCGGCAGCGGCGCCGCCCGCGTTCATATTCTCAAGGACATCGACCTTGCCATCGGCCGCGGCGAGGCGGTGGGCCTGGTCGGACCTTCGGGCTCCGGCAAGTCGACGCTGCTGATGGTGCTCGCCGGGCTGGAGCGCGCCGATACCGGATCGATTGTGGTGGCGGGCGAAGATCTGCGCCGGCTCGACGAGGACGCGCTGGCGCGCTTCCGCGGCCGCAATGTCGGCATCGTCTTTCAATCCTTTCATCTGATTCCGACCATGACCGCGCTGGAAAATGTCGCGGTGCCGCTCGAACTCGCGGGCGTCCCGGATGCGCATGACCGCGCCGCAGCCGAACTTGCCGGCGTCGGACTCAAGGAGCGGCTGTCGCATTATCCGGCGCAATTGTCCGGCGGCGAGCAACAGCGGGTGGCGCTGGCGCGCGCGCTCGCACCCAATCCGGCGATCATCGTCGCCGAC
>NZ_JBKBVB010000005.1:0-75982 GCF_046289595.1 Pseudorhodoplanes sp. | reverse complement strand
CCAGCAATCTCGACGAAAAGACCGGCGCGCAGGTCGTCGAACTCCTGTTCAAGGGCCATATCGAACGCGGCACCACGCTGATCCTGGTGACGCATGATGCCTCGCTGGCGCGGCGCTGCGCGCGCGTTGTGCGGCTGCGGTCGGGCCGCATCGAACACGACAACGCGCAGCAAGCCGCGCGCGCGGCGGCGACCGCATGAGCTTCGTTTCGTCCACACGGCGCGGAGGCGGCTGGTCGGTGCCGCTGCGTTTCGCCATGCGCGAATTGCGCGGCGGCCTGCGCGGCTTCTATGTCCTGATCCTGTGCATCGGACTTGGCGTGATGGCGATCGCGGGCGTCGGCTCGCTGTCCGAAAGCCTGGCCGGCGGGCTCGCCCGCGAGGGCCGCACCATTCTCGGCGGCGACGTGTCCTTTGCCCTGTTTCATCGGGAAGCGGGCGCGCCGGAGCGCGCGCTGCTCCAGCGCTATGGCCGCGTCTCAGAGGCGGCCACGTTGCGCGCCATGGCCCGGACCGGCGACGGCAACCAGGCGCTGGTCGAGGTCAAGGCGGTGGACGGCCTCTATCCGCTCTACGGCAACGCCGTGCTCGATCCGGCGATGCCGCTTGCCGATGCGCTTGCCTTTCGCGACGGGGCCTATGGCGCGGCTGTCGATATCGCGCTCCTGACGCGGCTCGATCTGAAAGTCGGCGACCGCATCGCGGTCGGCAATGCGCAAATCGACATCCGCGCGGTGCTGCGCAGCGAGCCCGACAAGCTCGCCGGCGGCATCGGCTTCGGCCCGCGGCTCTTGACCGGCATCGACGCATTGCGCGCCACCGGCCTCATTCAGCCCGGCAGTCTGGTGCGCTGGCATTACCGGGTCGCGCTGCCCGGCAACGACGCCTCCGATTCCGCGGTGCGGACACTGATCGCCGAAGCCGGGCGGGAGTTGCCCGACGCCGGCTGGGAAATCCGCTCGCGCGATAACGCGTCGCCGCAGCTCGAACGCAATATTGAGCGCTTCACCCAGTTTCTGACGCTGGTGGGCCTGACCGCCCTGCTGGTCGGCGGCGTTGGCGTCGCCAATGCGGTGCGAAGCCATCTCGAACGCCGCCGCGATACCATCGCCACCATGAAGTCGCTCGGCGCCACCGGCGGCCGCGTCTTTACCATCTATCTCGTGCAGGTGATGGCGATTGCCGCGATCGGCACGACGGCGGGTCTCGTTGTCGGCGCGGCGCTGCCGTTCCTGATCGCCTACGCCTTCGGGGCCGTGCTGCCGCTG
The DNA here is from genome assembly GCF_046289595.1 of Pseudorhodoplanes sp. Lineage (GTDB taxonomy): Bacteria > Pseudomonadota > Alphaproteobacteria > Rhizobiales > Xanthobacteraceae > Pseudorhodoplanes. The sequence goes on along the minus strand of NZ_JBKBVB010000005.1, from coordinate 74,715 downwards.
CCGGTCGAGCCGTCGCTGCAATGGACGCAGCTTGCGCTCGCGGCGATGTTCGGCCTCCTCACCGCGCTGGCCTTCGCGCTATGGCCGCTGGGCCGCGCCCATGACATTCCGGTTTCGGCGCTGTTCCGCGACGCCGTCAGCGGCCGGTTCGGCTTTCCGCGCAAAACCTACCTGGCCGCCGCCGCTGCGGTCACGCTGACGCTCGCGGGTCTTTCGATCCTGCTTGCCTATGACAAACGGATCGCCACGGTCTTCGTCGCGGCGTCCGCCGCAACCTTTGTCATCCTGTATCTGATCGCGCAGCTCATCATGCGCATCGCGGCGCGGCTGCCGCGCTCGAAAATCACCGCGCTGCGGCTGGCGGTCGCCAATATCCACCGGCCGGGCGCGCTGACACCGTCCGTCGTGCTGTCGCTCGGACTTGGGCTTGCGGTCCTCGTGATCGTTGTACAGATCGACGGCAATCTGCGGCGGCAATTCCAGGAGGCGCTGCCGGATCGGGCGCCCGCATTCTTCTTCGTCGATATCCAGAACGCCGACGGGCCGCGCTTCGACGATTTCATCCGCAAGACCGTTCCGGATGCGACGCTCGACCGCGCGCCGATGCTCCGCGGACGCATCGTCGCCGCCAACGGCGTCAAGGCCGAAGACCTCAAGCCGACGCCGCAGGCCGCCTGGGCGCTGCAAAGCGATCGCGGCATCACCTATACCGATGACATCCCGCCGGGCTCGCGGCTCATCGAAGGCGAATGGTGGCCGGCCGGCTATAGCGGGCCGCCGCTGCTCTCGATGGAAAAGCGCATCGCCGACGGGCTCGGCCTGAAGCTTGGCGACACGCTGACGGTCAACGTGCTCGGCCGCACCGTCACCGCGGGCATCGCCAATCTGCGGACGGTGGACTGGCAGAGCCTCGGCATCAATTTCGTTCTGGTCTATTCGCCCAACACGTTCCGCGGCGCCCCGCATACCCATATCGCGACCCTGACCTTCCCGCAGGATACGTCGGCGCAACAGGACGCGGCACTGTTGCGGGACATGGCGGCGGCGTTTCCGGCCGTCACCAGCGTGCGGGTCAAGGACGCGATCCAGGCGGTGGGATCGGTGGTGGGCAATCTGGTGCTTGGCATTCGCGGCGCGAGCCTGATCACCCTGTTCGCGGCCGCCCTGGTTCTTGCCGGGGCGCTGGCCGCAAGCCATCACAACCGCGTCTACGACGCCATCATTCTGAAGACCTTGGGCGCAACCCGGGGGCGGCTGATTGCGGCTTATACGATCGAATATTCCCTATTGGGACTGGCGACGGGTTTGTTCGGCGTGCTGGCCGGATCGGCTGCCGCCTGGCTGGTCGTGACCCGGATCATGAACCTGACCTATGTCTTTCTGCCGCTACCGGCGCTGGCCGCCGCCTTTGGCGCGCTGGCGGTCACCGTCGTGTTCGGGCTGGCCGGCACCTTCCGGGCTCTTGGGCAGAAGCCGGCCTCGGTATTGCGAAACCTATAGAATTTGCGACATTCAGCCGCGCGGGATGGTCGAACCTGCGACGTTCGCGACAGAGTATTTTTACCGCAATCCCCTGTATCCTTGCGAAAGCTTCGCCATATGAGCGTCGAGTCGCGCAATAGGGCGATGAGTTTTGGGCGACAACTTAGGGAGTTCGATAATGTCGGACTTTAATCGGAATGCGGCCGCGTATGACAGGGCCGCCGGGCGCGCGACACCTGCCGTCATCGACCAGGGTCTGCGCTCGTATATGCTGCATGTCTACAACTACATGGTGCTCGGCCTGGCCATCACCGGCTTCGCCGCGCTCGGGATTTACATGCTGTCGGTGACCGGCGACGCATCGTCAGCCGCCACGATGGTGCGCAACGGCGTGGAAGTGCCGGCCGCGATCCGCGGCGGGCTGTTCCTGACGCCGCTCGGCTACATGCTTTTTGCCAGTCCGCTGAAATGGGTTGTGATCCTGTCGCCGCTGGCGCTGGTATTCCTGCTCAGCTTCGGCATGGAGCGGATGCGGCCGGCCACGGCGCAAGTGCTGTTCTGGGTGTTCGCCGCGCTGATGGGCATTTCCCTCAGCTCGATCTTCATGGTCTACACCCAGACCTCGATCACCCGGGTGTTCTTCATCACGGCAGCGACCTTCGGTGCGCTCAGCCTGTGGGGCTACACCACGCAGCGGGACATTTCCGGCTGGGGCTCGTTCCTGTTCATGGGCCTGATCGGCGTGATCCTTGCGGCGCTCGTGAACCTGATCTGGCCGAGCAGCATGCTGACCTTCGTTGTCTCGGTGGTCGGTGTCCTGGTGTTCGCGGGCCTGACCGCCTACGACACGCAGCGCCTGAAGAACGAGTATATCTACGGCCAGCTCGAGGGCGATGCGCACGAGCGCTCCGCCATCCGGGGTGCGCTGTCGCTGTACCTGAACTTCATCAACCTGTTCACGCTGCTGCTGCAACTGCTCGGCCAGCGCGAGGAATAGGGCGATAGCCGGGAGGCTGACGCGAGGCGGCTGAGACCAGCGCCTTAACCGAACATCAAGGGCTCCGGAGATTTCCGGGGCCCTTTTTGCTGCCGGCATGGCGCCGGTGTGTGGCTCCGCTGGAAAACGGGTGCCCCGGCCTCTACATTGGCGGCATCCTGGCCCCCGATTCGGGTGCGGCCATCCGGCCCGGCGGTATCCGGGCAATCGGAGGAATGTCCATGTCCGATTTCGATCGGAATGCCGCCGCCGCCCGCGGCGGCTACGCGGAGCGCGCGGTCGCCTACGACGCCGGCCTGCGCGCCCATATGATCCGCGTCTACAATTACATGGCGTCCGCCGTGGCGCTGACCGGCATCGTCGCCTTCCTCATCTTCCAGATGGTGGGCGGCAATTCGATTACCGTCAGCGGCGGCCAGATCAGCGGGCTGACGCCGCTTGGCCAGTTCCTGTTCGGCGGACCGTCCATGTGGGTGCTGATCCTGTCGCCGCTGGCGCTGGTCTTCGCGCTCAGTTTCGGCATCCAGCGGTTTTCCGCCGGCACCGCCATGCTGCTGTTCTATCTTTATGCCGGACTGCTCGGCGTCTCGCTGGCGACGCTCTTCATCACCTATACGGCAAACTCGATCGCCAATGTGTTCTTCATCTCGGCGGCGGCGTTCGGGGCGCTGAGCCTGTACGGCTACACCACGCAGCGCGATCTCTCGGCGATGGGCTCGTTCCTGATCATGGGCCTGATCGGCATCATCCTCGCGTCCTTGGTCAACCTGCTCCTGCGCTCGGACGCGATGTCGTTTGCGATCTCGGTCATCGGCGTCCTGGTCTTCGCCGGTCTGACCGCCTGGGACACCCAGAAGATCAAGGAAATGTACGACGCCAACGACGACGCGCAATCCGCCGGCCGCAAGGCGGTGATGGGCGCGCTGTCGCTCTATCTCGACTTCATCAACCTGTTCCTGATGCTGCTGCGCATATTCGGCAGCCGCCGCTGAGCACAAAGCTTTCGCGCAAGATCCGCTACGCCCCGGTCGATCGCCGGGGCGCTCTCTTTTCCGGCCATATCTTGTCGGCCGTATCGTTCGGGCCACGTCCGGCCATGTCCGCACCCGTCGTCATCCGTCCCGTAACGCCCGGAGACGTCCCCGGCATTGCCGCGATCTATGCACACGCTGTCGTGCACGGGACGGCATCGTTCGAGACCGAGCCGCCGGACAATGCGGAAATGGAGCTACGACGTGCGCGGCTGGTCGCGGGCGGATTTCCGTATCTGGTCGCGGAGACCGAGGGCTCGATCATGGGCTACGCCTATGCCGGACCTTACCGGCCGCGGGTTGCCTATCGCCACACGGTGGAGGACAGCGTCTATGTCGATCCCGGCGCCCATGGCCGCGGCATCGGGCGCAGGCTGCTGGCCGAACTGATCCTGCAGGCCGAGGGCTGCGGCTTTCGTCAGATGATCGCGGTGATCGGAGACTCGGCGCAGGCGCCGTCAATTGCGCTGCATCGCTCGCTCGGATTCGTGCCGATCGGCACGCTCACCGGTGTCGGCTTCAAGCACGGCCGCTGGCTCGACAGCGTAGTGATGCAGCGTGCGCTCGGCGAGGGCGACCGGACCCTGCCGTAACGGCAGGATTTTGACGTTCGACCGCTATCCCGGCACCAGACTGAGCTTCTTGTCGAACACCCGCAGCACGCGATCCAGCTCATGGCCGCGGCGCATGATCAGGCCGGTCGCCGAAACGACGCTATAGGCGCCCTGACGGCGCGACAGTTTCGGATTTTTTTCGATGCGGTAGATCGGGACTTCGGACGAGCGCCGGAAGATCGAAAACACCGCCCGGTCCTTGAGAAAATCGATGGCATAGTCGCGCCATTCGCCGTCGGCCACCATCCGCCCATAGAGCCGCAAAATGCGATCAAGCTCGCGGCGTTCAAACGTGACGCGATCGGGGGCGGATCCCGGAAGGGGAGGGACGCCCCCGTGACGCTCGCTCGGTTCGGTGTCGCCCGTCAGGCTCATGGGCGCCTCCTTTGCTGTATGACACTCTCATGATTGCTCATGATTGCCGCTGCCGCGCGCCGCTGCAAGCCCGGATCGGTCGCGCGAATCTGCCGCACGCATCGGCCGCAGCATCCTCGACGCGTGACGCGTGATACCGCGCCGCGCTCACAGCTTCGTGCGGAGGCAACACAATAAGGCCCAATTTCGGTCCAGCGCGTGCCGCCAAGGACGGCGATCTACAATGACTACGACCCGGTCCGGAACGAGTTCCGGATTCCTCAGCCCCCCAGCCCCCCGGGGCTTGGAACGGACCGGGTCAATCGTACTGCGTACGGTTCAATCCCCAATTGCTTCAAGGCCGGCGGTTTCGCCGGCCTTTTTTTCGCGAGCTGGGCTGCGGCCGAATCCGCCGCGGGGCTCACGTCCGTGTCGCTGTGAAATCTGACCGGGCCTGCTACTGCAGCGAGGCCGTCGCCGCGCCGTAGACCAGGCCCGGCGCATCCGGCTTGCCGGCCTGAACCAGAATGGCGACAGCGTCGAACTTGCCTTTCGCGGATATCTCGGAAATCGGCTTGGAGATGCGCAACTCCTCGCCCTTCCACTCTCCGAGCCTGATCCAGCCGCGGACCGAATTCGTATAGGTGACGGTGTGTCCGCGGTTCTCGCCGCGTCCGATATTGACCGGAACCGTCTTGGCGACCGGGCACAGCCAGACTTGCACCGGCTCGGCCGGCGGCGGTCCCGCTGGAATCACCACATTGATGCGGTCGTCGGCGACAGTGACATCCACCGCAAGGGACGGACGCGGCGGGTTTGCCCGCACCTGTTTCACCGCGCGCTCGATCGCCTGCCGGTCGCTGCCGAGGACATGCATCGCGCCGTTGATGATGGCCTGCGGGGTGTACACTGCGCGATCGCCGCGCATGCCGGAATAGCCGCGCTGCCGCTTCACATGACCGGGCAGCGCCAGCGTATCTTTCCAGCCGAGGTAATCCCAGTAATCGACCGACAGACTGATCGGCAGGATCGACGGATCCTTGGCCAGTTCGGCGAGCAGCTTGTCTGCGGCCGGGCAGGACGAACAGCCCTGGCTCGTGAATAATTCCACCACGACCTTGGGCTCGTTCGCGGCAATCGGGCCCGCAGTCAGGCTCATCCATGCCACGCCGAGGGCCGCAAGGAATGCTTTCGAAAAGCGCTGCTTCATTCTGTCTTTCTGGTTTCTTGGTCAGCACCCCAGTCCCAACAAAGGTGACGCGTCACATAGCTGGCCCGGCAGCGGGCCGCCACTCAATTTGGAGTGACAGCCTTGCGACGGTTTCCACTGTGCTAATGGCGGGTTTTGGCCGGCCGGAGCACCGGTCGGCCACAACCTGGCCTGGTTACGCCGCGAGCTGGCGCAGCACGTATTGCAGGATGCCGCCATTCTTGAAATATTCGAGCTCGTCGAGGGTATCGATCCGGCAAATCAGCGGCACCGTCCTGGTCGAGCCGTCAGCCATGGCAATTTCCGCGCTCAGCGTCTGGCGCGGACGCAAATCCTGCAACCCGCGGATGGTAACGGTCTCGCCGCCCTTCAGACCCAGCGTCTGCCACGAGGTGCCTTCCTCGAACACCAGTGGAAGCACGCCCATGCCCACGAGGTTCGAGCGATGAATGCGCTCGAAAGACTGCGTGATGACGGCGCGGATACCGAGCAGGATCGTGCCCTTCGCCGCCCAGTCGCGCGATGAGCCGGTGCCGTATTCCTTGCCGGCAAACACCACCAGCGGAACATTCTCCTGCTTGTAGCGCATCGCCGCGTCGTAGATCGGCATCTGCTCGCCGTCCGGATAGTGGATCGTCACGCCGCCTTCGACGCCCGGCACCATCTGGTTCTTGATGCGGATATTGGCGAAGGTGCCGCGCATCATGACTTCGTGGTTGCCGCGCCGCGTACCGTACTGGTTGAAGTCGATCGGCTTGACGTTGTGGTCGATCAGATACTTGCCCGCAGGCGATGCCGGGTTGATCGATCCGGCCGGCGAAATGTGGTCGGTCGTGATCGAATCCAGGAACAGCCCGAGAATGCGCGCGTTGACGATGTCGCCGGGCGGCGTCGGACGCGGCTGCATGCCGACGAAATACGGCGGGTTCTGCACATAGGTGGAATTGTTGTCCCAGGCATAGGTCAGCCCGCCGGTGACGTCGATCTTGCGCCAGTTGGCGTCGCCCTTGAACACGTTGGCGTATTTCTTGGCGAACACCTTCCTGGTCACGTTCTTGCGGATGAAGCTGTCGATCTCCTTGGTGGTCGGCCAGATGTCCTTCAGCATCACCTTTTTGCCGTCCTTGTCGACGCCGATCGGCTCCTTGGCGAGATCCTTCTGCATGGTGCCCGCGATCGCATAGGCAACCACCAGCGGCGGCGAGGCGAGATAATTCGCGCGCACATCCGCATTCACGCGGCCTTCGAAATTGCGGTTGCCCGACAGCACGGCGGCCGCAACCAGATCGTTGTCGTTGATGGCTTTCGAAATCTCCTCCGGCAGCGGCCCGGAATTGCCGATGCAGGTGGTGCAGCCATAGCCGACGAGATTAAAGCCGAGCTTGTCGAGATCCTTCTGCAGGCCGGACGCGGCGAGATATTCGCCGACCACCTGCGAACCGGGCGCAAGCGACGTCTTGACCCACGGTTTCGAGGTCAGCCCCTTCGCCGCCGCCTTGCGGGCGAGGAGGCCCGCGCCGATCATCACGCTCGGATTGGAGGTGTTGGTGCAGGAGGTGATGGCGGCAATCACCACATCGCCATTGCCAAGATCGTGCTCGCGGCCATTGACCGGCACACGCTTGTCGAGTTCGCCGGCCTTCTTGAATTCGCTGTCCATCGCGGACGCGAATTCGGCCTTCACCGACTTCAGCGGCACGCGGTCCTGCGGCCGCTTCGGACCGGCGAGCGACGGCTCCACCTTGGACAGATCGAGCTTCAGCACGTCGGTAAAGACCGGATCCTTGGTCGTGGCGGTCAGATACATGCCTTGCGCCTTCGCATAGGCCGCGACCAGCTTCACGCGGTCGTCCTTGCGGTTGGTGTCGCGCAGATATTTCACCGTCTCTGCATCGACCGGGAAGAAACCGCAGGTCGCGCCGTATTCCGGCGCCATGTTGCCGATGGTGGCGCGGTCGGCGATCGACAGATCGAGCACGCCGGGGCCGAAGAATTCCACGAACTTGCCGACCACGCCGCGTTTGCGCAGCATCTCGACCACCGTGAGCACGAGGTCGGTGGCGGTGACGCCTTCCTTCAGCGTGCCGGTCAGCCTGAAGCCGATCACTTCCGGCAGCAGCATCGACAGCGGCTGACCGAGCATCGCCGCTTCCGCCTCGATGCCGCCGACACCCCAGCCGAGCACGGCCATGCCGTTGACCATGGTGGTGTGCGAGTCGGTGCCGACCAGCGTGTCGGGATAGGCGATCTCCGCCGCGACCTGTTTGCCGCCGACCTTCACCTTGCCCTTCTTGCCGGTCCAGACAACCTGAGAGAGATATTCGAGATTGACCTGATGGCAGATGCCGGTGCCCGGCGGCACCACGCGGAAATTGTCGAACGCCTTCTGCGCCCATTTCAGGAATTTGTAGCGTTCCTGGTTCTGCTTGTATTCTTCCTCCACGTTCAGCTTGAACGCGGCGTTATTGCCGAAATAATTCACGATCACCGAGTGGTCGATGACGAGATCGACCGGCACCAGCGGGTTGATCTTTTTCGGATCGCCGCCGAGCACCTTCATCGCGTCGCGCATCGCGGCGAGATCGACCACCGCAGGCACGCCGGTGAAGTCCTGCATCAGCACCCGCGCCGGACGGAACGCGATTTCGCGATCCGAGGACTTGGTCTTGAGCCAGGCCGCCACCGCTAGGATGTCGTCCTTGGTGACGGTGCGCCCGTCCTCGTTGCGCAGGAGGTTTTCCAGCAGCACCTTCATCGAGAAAGGCAGCCGGGAAATTCCCTTCAGACCGTTTTTCTCTGCCACCGGCAGGCTGTAATAGGCGTAGGTCTTGGCGCCGACCTTGAGAGTGCGGCAGCAGTCGAAACTGTCGAGCGAGGTCATGGATGGTCTTCCGTTTGCCTTACAGCCTCCACGAATCCGGGCTAACGTGTTGGGAACACGAAGCTTTTCCGGGCGCGCCGGCGCGGCCTCAGGGATTGGCGAGAAGCGGTCTAATGTGCGGGCTTATAAATTCTTTTTCTGCGGTCTGCCATATCGACCGAGGCCCCAAAGATGGGCGCGGTGGATTTGTCGCGCCGTCGCACCATCCGGACCGCCGGCGCCATGGCTGAGCCGCTCTCCTTACTGGCGAAAAGCCTGGCCTGCCGGCGCGGCGGGCGGATGATCTTCGACGGTCTGTCGTTTTCGGTCGCCGCCGGCGAGGCCCTGATCGTCACCGGCCGCAACGGCGCGGGCAAATCGTCGCTGCTGCGCCTGATTGCCGGCCTTCTGCGAATCGAAGCCGGCGCCCTCACATTTCAGGGTGGCGACCCCGAGCGCAGCATCGGCGAACAGGCGCATTATCTCGGCCACAGCGATGCGCTCAAATCCGCCTTGTCGGTGGAAGAAAATCTCGCCTTCTGGACGGCATGGCTCGGCGGCGGCGGCGCTCCGCGCGAGGCGCTTGCGACCGTGGGTCTGGACCAGCTTGCGGCTCTGCCGGCTGCCTATCTGTCGGCGGGGCAAAAGCGGCGGCTGTCCATCGCGCGCCTGATTGCGGCGAAGCGGCCGCTCTGGCTGCTCGACGAACCGACCTCGGCGCTCGATACCGCCTCGCAGGCGATGCTGCTCGATCTGATGCGATCGCATCTGTCCGGCGGCGGTATCATCGTCGCGGCAACCCATCTGCCGCTGGGTCTCGAAGGCGCGCGCGCGTTGAAGCTGGAGCGCGCGGCATGAGCGCACTCGCGGCGCTTTTCATGCGCGATATCCGCATCGCGGTCCGGATCGGCGGCGGGGCGTTGATCGGCGTCCTGTTCTTCATGTCGGTGGTGACGCTGATGCCGTTCGCCATCGGCCCGGATCTCGCGCTCCTGCAACGGATCGGCCCGGCAATCCTGTGGCTTGGCGCCCTGCTGGCGAGCCTGCTCGCCCTCGACCGGCTGCTCGCCGCCGATCAGGAAGACGGCTCGCTGGACCTGTTGCTGATGGGGACCGTGCCGCTGGAGGTCGCGGTGACGGTGAAGGCGCTGGCGCACTGGCTCACCACCGCCCTGCCACTGGTGGCGGTGGCGCCAGTGCTGGCGCTGTTTCTCAACCTCGATCTCGCCGCCACCGCGGCCGTGACCGCCACCCTCCTCGCTGGAACCCCGGCGCTGACCTTCATCGGACTGATCGGCGCAGGGCTGACCGTGACGCTTCGCCGCGGCGGGCTCTTGTTGCCGGTGCTGATCCTGCCGCTCGCGGTTCCGGTCCTGATATTCGGGGTCTCGGCCTCGAATGCCGCGGTGATCGGTCCGGTGCCGTTCGGCACCCCTTTCACCATCCTGTGCGCTTTGACATTGATGTCGCTCGTGGTCGGGCCGTTCGCGGCGGCGGCGGCGCTACGGGCCGGACAGGAGTAGCGTTCACGAATCCGTGTTCCGGTGCGCAAATCGCCCGGTCGCCGCGACCAAGGCGGGAGACCTGTTCCGCAATTCCGCGCGGATTGGATCGTGTATAAATAGCGGACGTCACCACCACGACCGCCATCCATAGCGAACGAAATGGCCCTGATCGACCTCGCCAATCCGACCCGCTTCCTGGCTCTGTCCGGGCGCATTCTGCCCTGGCTGACGGCAGCGACCGTGCTGTGCTTCGCGTGGGGCTTCTGGCTCGTCATCGGCGCGCCCGACGATTACCAGCAGGGCGCAACCGTCAAGATCATGTTCATCCACGTGCCCTCCGCCTGGCTCGCGATGATGGGGTGGACCGTGATGACCATTGCCGCGCTCGGCACGCTGGTGTGGCGGCATCCTCTGGCAGATATGTCGGCCAAGGCCGCAGCCCCGATTGGCGCCGCCTTCACCCTCATCTGCCTCATCACCGGCGCATTGTGGGGCCGGCCGATGTGGGGCACCTACTGGGTCTGGGATGCGCGGCTCACCTCGGTCTTCGTGCTGTTCCTGATGTATCTCGGCGTGATCGTGCTCTGGCGCACGGTCGACGATCCCGCCCGCGCCGGACGCGCCGCCGCGATCCTGACGCTGGTCGGCGCGATCAACCTGCCGATCATCAAGTTCTCGGTCGACTGGTGGAACACGCTGCATCAGCCCGCGTCGGTGGTCAGGATCGGCGGGCCGGCGATCCATCCCAGCATCCTGATCCCGCTCCTGGTCATGGCGGTCGCGTTCACGCTGCTGTTCTTCACCCTGCATCTCGCCGCGATGCGCAACGAAATCCTCAAACGCCGCGTCCGCTCCATGCTGCTGTTGCAGGCGGAAGCCGCGCCCGGACGCTGACGGATCGACGCTCATGGATCTTGGACCCCACGCCATTTTCATCGTCGCGTCCTATGCGGCGACGGCCATTATCCTTGCGTTCCTGATCGGCTGGATCATGATCGAGAGCCGCACGCTCAGGCGTACGATTGCCGAGCTCGATGCCCGCGGCATCACACGGCGCTCCGACGACCGCAAAGCCACAGCGCAAAAGCCTGCGGCACACGCATCAGCCGCATGAGCATGGCTTCCGAAACCTCCGGCAGCAATATGCGCCGCAAGCTTCTGGTCGCGCTGCCGCTGGTCCTGTTCCTGGCGCTGGCCGCGCTGTTCCTCTACCGGCTCGGCGCCGGCGATCCTTCGCGCGTGCCGTCGGCGCTGATCGGACGCGACGCGCCTCAGACCCATTTGCCGCCGGTTGCAGGGCTCGTGCAGGACGGCAAGCCGATCCCCGGCATCGACCCGGCGGACTTCAAAGGCAATGTCACGCTGGTGAATGTCTGGGCATCCTGGTGCGTGCCCTGCCATGACGAGGTGCCGCAGCTCGAGCAGCTGTCAAAGGACAAGCGGATCCGCCTGGTCGGCATCAACTACAAGGACCAGCCCGACAACGCGCGGCGATTCATCGGACGCTACGGCAATCCGTTCGTGGCGGTCGGCTCCGATCCGAACGGGCGCGCCGCGATCGAATGGGGCGTCTATGGCGTGCCGGAGACCTTTGTGGTCGGCCGCGACGGCCGCATCGCTTACAAGCTGGTCGGCCCGATCACCGATCAGAATCTGAAAGCGGTGCTGATGCCCGCGATCGAAAAGGCGCTGGCGGCGCAATAGCCGGGGGCCGCGGCGCTCCCGTTCATCCCGTTTTCGGTTTCAGCACCTGATGCGGACCCGTGATGTCGAGCTGCACCATATCCGGCACGATGACGATATAGACCTGCATGTCGGGATGACCTCACGAAGCATCGATGGCTAGCTTTGCGCTTCATCCTGCTTCGCCGCATATTTCTGCAGCACCGGAAACTGTGCCATGGCGAAGATGAAGGTCAGCGGCACGAAGCCGAAGGTCTTGAATGCCACCCAGAAATCGGTCGATTGCGTGCGCCAGACGATTTCGTTCAGGATCGCCATGGCCACGAAGAAAACGATCCAGCGGATGGTGAGAATCCGCCAGCCTTCGTCGGTCAGATGGAACACCGAATCGAAGGCGATCTCCAGAAACGGCTTCTTCAGAACGACACCCGCGGCCAGCACCACGGCGAACAGCAGATAGATGATCGTGGTCTTCATTTTCACGAACACATCGTTCTGCAGCACGATGGTCAGCGTGCCGAACACCACGACGATGAAGGCCGTCACCAGCGTCATGACCGGAAAACGCCGGATCAGCGCGTATGATACCAGGATTGCGACCACGACCGCCGCCATGAACACGCCGGTCGCCCAGAAAATCCCGGCGCGCCCGTTGACGATGAAGAACAGAATCAGCGGCCCGAAATCGAGCGCGAGCTTCACGAACGGATTGAGCTGGGCTTTTTCGGTCATGTCAGATGTCTCAGCCGCGGGGTCATCGCCGTTCTCGACCCGGCGATCCATCTCTTCGCGCGATGGGTGCCCGGGTCAAGCCCGGGCATGACAAAACCAAAAACCTATTCCGCGATCCCCGCCATGGCCCGGGCAAAGTCGCGCGCGGTGAACGGCTGCAGGTCGTCGATCCCTTCGCCGACGCCGATGAAATGCACCGGCAGTTTGAACGTCTCGGCAATGGCGACAAGAATGCCGCCGCGCGCGGTGCCGTCAAGCTTGGTCATCACCAGGCCGGTCACGCCCGCGGTCTTGCCGAAGGCCTCGACCTGCGAGATCGCATTCTGGCCGACAGTGGCGTCGAGCACCAGCAGCACCGCATGCGGCGCGGTGGCATCGACCTTCTTCATCACCCGGATGATCTTTTCCAGCTCGGTCATGAGCTCGGTGCGGTTCTGCAGCCGGCCGGCGGTGTCGATCAGCAGCACGTCCACGCCGTCGGCCTTTGCCTCGCTGACGGCGTCGAATGCAATACCGGCGGCGTCCGAGCCCTGCTCGCGAGCGATCACCTTGGCGCCGACGCGGCCGCCCCAGATCTTGAGCTGCTCGATCGCCGCGGCGCGGAAGGTATCGCCTGCCGCCAGCATGACCTTGCGCCCTTCGCGTGCAAAGCGCGCTGCGAGCTTGCCGATCGTGGTGGTCTTGCCGGAGCCGTTGACGCCTGCGACCAGAATCACGAACGGCTTCGCCCCCTCGATCTTGAGCGGATGCGCCACCGGCAGCAGCACCTTCTCCACCTCGTCGGCGATGATCGACCTGAGCGCGTCGGCGTCGGGATTTTGCGCATAGCGTCCCTGCCCGATCACATCGCTGATGCGCGCGGCGGTGACGACGCCGAGATCGGCGCGGATCAGCGCTTCCTCGATCTCGTCGAGCGCAGCATTGTCCAGCCTGCGCTTGGTGACGAGATCGCTGATCGCGGCGCCGAGCGAACTGGAACTCTTCTTCAGGCCCGAAGAGAGGCGTTTCCACCAGCTCGTGGGCTTCTCCTCGGGGGCTGCGTGGTCGGTATTTTGGGTGCTGTCATTCATTCCATTACACTGTCACCCCCGGGCTTGACCCGGGGGTCCATCTCCTTCGTAACGTCCTTGAAAGTGAGATGGATTGCCGGGTCAAGCCCGGCAATGACCCAATGAAAATGACACCGGAAGAGATGGTGGCGCGGCTGCTGTATCGCGACGGGCTGATGCTGGTGATCGACAAGCCGGCCGGCCTTCCGGTGCATCGCGGCCCGAAGGGCGCCGCCGCCAAGGCGGCCCGCATCGAGGGCGCGCTGCAGGATCATTTCGATACCCTCCGCTTCGGTTTGCCGCGGCCGCCGGAACTCGCGCACCGGCTCGACCGCGAAACCGCAGGCTGCCTCGTGCTCGGCCGGCACCGGAAGGCTTTGGCGACGCTCGGCGACCTGTTCAAGGACGGCAAGGTCGGCAAGACCTATTGGGCGGTGGTCGAGGGCATCCCGGAGGCGGACGAAGGCTCGATCGAGCTGCCGCTTGGCAAGCGCAATCAGGACCGCGGCTGGTGGATGAAGGTCGATCCGGCCGGGCAGCCGAGCCTGACCCGATGGAAGGTCATGGGGCGGGGTGAGACCGCCGCGGGCGCGCCGCTCACCTGGCTCGCGCTCGAACCGGTCACCGGCCGGACGCATCAGCTGCGGGTCCATTGTCAGGCGATGGGCTGGCCGATCCTGGGCGACACCATCTATGGCAACGCGCCCCGCTTCGGCGGGCCGTTGCTGCATCTGCTGTCCCGCGAAATCGTGGTGCCGCTTTACAGGAACAAAGAGCCGGTCCGCGTCACCGCGCCGGTGCCGGAGCATATGCGTGCGGCGCTCACGGCATGCGGGTGGACGGACGACAGTCCCGCGGTCACAGCTTCTCCGCCACCATGATGCGGCCGGTGGCGGCGACGGCGACCTCTCCCTTCTGGTTGAGCACGCGGCCCTTGAGGTCGACCACCTCGCGGCCGGCGGCGGTCGGGTTGACCTCGACCACTTCCCAGCTCAGCGTAACGATCTCGTCGGCGTAAACCGGCTTGTGGAAGCGCAGCGAGAAATCGAGTCCCACGGCTTCGCCGCGCGCGGTGAAATGCGTCGCCGTCAGCGCCATCAGATGCGCCGCCATCTGCGTGCCGCTGACGATCAGCTTGCCGTAGCGGCTCGCCGCGGCGGCGCCCTCGTCGAGATGCAGCGGGTTGAAGTCGCGGGCCGCGCGCGAGAAGGCTTTCGCCTCCTCGGGTGTCATGGTCAGCGTTTCGGAAAAAGTCTCGCCGACATGGACGCGCATTGCATCACGCCGCGATCAGATGGCGGCCGTCATGCCCGGCGATGCCGACCTCGACGATGCTGCCCGCGGGCGCGCACGCGCCGGTGCGGACCGGCGTGAAATGCGCGGTGCGGCCGATCTCGTCGGTCTCGATCAGCACGCTGCGGGTTTGCCCGATCTCGCCGTCGAGATGACGGCGCAACGCCGTCTCGCCCTTCTCCCGCAGCCGTTTCGCGCGATCCTTCACCGTCTCGCGCGCGACCTGCGGCATCCGCGCGGCCGGCGTGCCGGGCCGCGGCGAGAACGGAAACACATGCAGATGGGTGAGGCCGCATTCGTCCACGATGTCGAGTGAACGCGCGAACATCGCCTCGGTTTCCGTCGGGAAGCCGGCAATGATGTCGGCGCCGAATACGACGTCCGGCCGCAGCCGCCGCACCTGATCGCAGAACGCGATCGCGTCGGCGCGCAGATGCCGGCGCTTCATCCGCTTCAGGATCATGTCGTCGCCGGCCTGCAGCGACAGATGCAGATGCGGCATCAGCCGCGCTTCGGAGGCAAGGGCATCGAGCAGGTCGGAATCGGCCTCGACGGAATCGACGGACGAGAGTCGCAGCCGCTCCAGCTCCGGCACGTGCTTCAAAATCTGCTTCACCAATGCGCCGAGCTTCGGCGCGCCCGGGAGATTCTGGCCGTAGCTTGTAATGTCGACGCCGGTCAGCACGATCTCGCGGTAGCCGTTCTCGACCAGCTTGCGAACCTGTGTGACGATTTCGCCCATCGGCACTGAGCGCGAATTGCCGCGGCCATACGGAATGATGCAGAACGTGCAGCGATGGTCGCATCCGTTCTGGATCTGCACCGTCGCCCGCACACGGCCTTCGAGGCCCTCGATCAGGTGTAGCGCGGTGTCGCGAACCGCCATGATGTCGTTGACGACGACCTTCTCCTCCGCGTCAATGCCGAACGCGCCGCGCGCAAGGGCAGCGCGGGTATCGCGCCAGGCCGCGATGTCGAATTTCCCGGTATTGCCGACCACGCGATCGACTTCCGGCATCGCGGCGAAGGTCGCGGGCTCGGTTTGCGCCGCGCAGCCGGTGACGACGATCCGCGCATCGGGCCTTTCCCGGCGAATCCGGCGGATGGTCTGGCGTGCCTGCCGCACCGCTTCCGCCGTCACCGCGCAGGTATTGACCACCACCGCATCGGTCAGCCCGGCCTCATGCGCCTTGCCGCGCATGATCTCGGATTCATGCGTGTTGAGACGGCAGCCGAAGGTGACGACCTCGACGCTCATGCCGGCGCCTTCTGCGTGAACAAGGCGGGATCGAAGCGGCCCTCGAATTCGAATTCCACGCCGCCGGTCATCAGCACGTGGTCGTCGCGCTCGCGCCATTCGATGACGAGATCGCCGCCCGGGAGCGACATCCGCACCGTGCGGCCGGTGCGGCCAAGCCGCGCGGCGGCCACGGCAGTCGCGCACGCGGCCGAGCCGCAGGCCTTGGTCAGGCCTGCGCCGCGTTCCCAGGTGCGCATCACGATGTGATCGCGCGATGTGATCGCGGCGAGCGTGATGTTGGCGCGCTCGGGAAAGATCGGATGATGTTCGAGCATCGGACCGAGCTTTTCGAGGTCGTGGGCATAGGGATCCTCGACCCAGAACACCGCATGCGGGTTGCCCATATTGACCACCGAGGGCGTATGCAGGATCGGCTGGTCGATCGGCCCGATCTGCAACTCGATGCCCCGGGTGTCGCGGAATTCCTCGGCAAGCGGGATGTCCTGCCAGCCGAAGCGCGGCTTGCCCATATCGACGGTGAAGGTCCCGGGCTGCGGACCGCGCCAGCAATTGATCAGTCCGGCCCTCGTCTCGAACGTCAGCGCATCCTTGCCGGTCCGGTCGAACACCAGCGAGGCGACGCAGCGCATGCCGTTGCCGCAGGCGCCGGACTCCGAGCCGTCATTGTTATAGATGCGCACGAAGCTCTCGGTCCCGGCCACGCGCGGCGGATAGAGCACCATCAGCTGGTCATAGGGCGCGCCCTCCGGCGCGGCGACCGCGCGTGCATCGGCCGCCGTGACCGGTTGCGGATGCGCGCGCAGGTCCACGACAACGATTTCGTTGCCGATGCCGTTCATCTTCACGAAGGCCTGGTTGGCGAGCGCGCTCATGCCGGTGCTGCGGGAATGGTCCAGTTGCGGTCTATATGGGGCAATCGGCGGGGCTTGGCCAGCGCCGCCCCCATCCCCGCTGCGTCCGGGAGCCGCGGCTTCTCGCATCCTCTGCAATCGCGACTTAAAAAGGTCGGCATCGCGGCGCTCATCTGCGCCGTTTTCTGGAGATCCCCGCATGCTGTCCCGCCGCTGTTTCGCCGCCGCCCTGCTGGCACTGGCGGCCGCGCCCCGTCCGGCCTTCGCCGCCACCGCCGGGCAGGAAAACGGCTTCGGCGTCGAAATCGCGCTGCCGGAAAAGACCATCGTCTATCTGCAAGGCAGCGGCCGCTGGGATTCCGCTTATGAGACTTTGGTTGAGGGGATCAGGACGGTCCATGACTATATCGACCGTCGCGGCCTCAAGCCCGACGGCGACGCCATGATGATTTTTACCGGCGCCGACGACGCCGGCTTCGAGTACCGCGCCGCGGTACCGGTCATGGGTCCGTTCGACAATCCGCCGAAGGGCGACATCGCGGTCGGCACCTCGCCCACCGGAAAGGCCTACAAGTTCGTCCATCGCGGGCCCTATGACGCGATGGAAAATCTTTACGAGGCGATCACCAACTTCTTCGACGAGAAGAACCTCACGCCGGGCGATTTTTTCATCGAGCGCTACATCACCGATCCCCGCACCACCCCGGAGGACGAACTGGTGATCGAGGTGATTTTCCCGGTGCGGGAAGCGGCCGCTCCCGAGGCGCCGGTGGCGCCGGAAGCGCTGCCCGCCCCGCCACAGAAGGCACCGAAGCCGGAGTAAATCCGGCACATTTGCCGGGTTTCCTTGACTTCCCGGGCCCCCGCCCCTAGTTTCCGGCCGCTCTCGCAAGAGATGTGACCTTCGAACCGCCGACCGGTCCCTGAGGCCGGAGGCCCCCGCCCGACAGCGCTGTGCGCCCTCGGGCGCATTGTTGTTTGGAAAAGCGCATGTTCGACAATCTGTCGGATCGGCTGAGCGGCATTCTCGATACCCTGACGCGGCGCGGCGCGCTGCGGCCGGAGGATGTCGATGCCGCCATGCGCGAGGTGCGCCGCGCGCTGCTCGAAGCCGACGTGTCGCTCGATGTCGCCCGCGCCTTTATCGAGCGGGTGCGCCAGAAGGCGGTCGGCGAGACCGTGATCAAGTCGGTCACGCCCGGCCAGATGGTGGTCAAGATCGTCCATGACGAGCTGGTCAGCACCCTCGGCTCGGATGCGGACCCGATCGACCTGAATGCCGCGCCGCCGGTTGCCATCATGATGGTCGGCCTGCAGGGCTCCGGCAAGACCACGACCACCGCGAAGATCGCCAAGCGCGTCACCGACCTCGCCAAGCGCAAGGTGCTGATGGCCTCGCTCGACACCCGGCGGCCTGCGGCGATGGAGCAGCTCGCCGTGCTCGGCAGGCAGGTTTCCGTCGATACGCTGCCGATCGTGGCCGGCCAGACCCCGCCGCAGATCGCCAAGCGCGCGATCGAGGCGGCGAAGCTCGGCGGCTACGATGTGGTGCTGCTCGACACCGCCGGCCGCATCACGCTTGACGAAGCCATGATGGCGGAAGCGGCCGAAGTAAAGCGCGCCGCCGATCCGCATGAAGTGCTGCTGGTCGCCGACGCGCTGACCGGCCAGGACGCGGTCAACCTCGCCAAGGCCTTCGACGAGCGCGTCGGGCTGACCGGCATCGTGATGACGCGGGTCGATGGCGACGGCCGCGGCGGCGCGGCGCTGTCGATGCGCGCCGTCACCGGCAAGCCGATCAAGCTGATCGGCACCGGCGAAAAGATGGATGCGCTGGAGACCTTCGATCCGCAGCGCATCGCCGGCCGCATTCTCGGCATGGGCGACATCGTCTCCCTGGTCGAGAAGGCCGCGGCCAATATCGATGCCGAGAAGGCCGCGCGCACCGCCGAAAAGATGCGCAAGGGCACGTTCGATCTGTCCGATCTGCGCGAACAGCTCAAGCAGATGCAGAAGATGGGCGGGCTCGGCGGTCTGATGGGCATGATGCCGGGCGTCGCCAAGATGAAGAACCAGCTCGCCGCCGCCAATCTCGACGAGTCCCTGCTCAAGCGGCAATGCGCCATCATCGATTCGATGACGCCGCAGGAGCGGCGCAATCCCGATATTCTGAAAGCCAGCCGCAAGAAGCGCATCGCGGCCGGCTCCGGCACGACGCCCGAGCAGATCAACAAGCTGCTGAAAATGCATCGCGGCATGGCCGACATGATGAAGGCCATGGGCGGCGCCAAGCGCGGTCCGCTCGCCGGCCTCGCCAATGCGCTGGGCCTCGGCGGCGGCATGCCGTCCCCGGAAGAGATGCAGAAAATGGCGGAGAAGCTGCAGCAGCAGGGCGGAGGTTTGCCGCCCGGCATGCCCGGTCTGCCGCAGAACATGCCGGGAATGCCCGGCGGGCTGCCCGGTCTCGGCGGCGGCAAATTGCCGGGACTTGGCGGCAGCTATCACGGCATCGGCAAGAAGAAATAACCCGAAACACTCAACGACAATCACCAGCGAATTCGAACGAAAGGAAACCGAAAATGCCCGTCGTCCTGCGCATGGCCCGTGCCGGCACCAAGAAGCGCCCGTTCTATCACATCGTCGCCGCCGACTCGCGCTCGCCGCGCGACGGCCGCTTCATCGAGCGGCTCGGCTATTTCAATCCCCTGATGCCGAAGGACAACGCCGACCGGCTGAAGTTCGACGTCGAGAAGGCCAAGGCCTGGATCGCCAAAGGCGCGCAGCCGTCCGACCGTGTTGCCCGTTTCCTCGATGCCGCCGGCGTGATGAAGCGCGAGAAGCGCAACAATCCGGTGAAGGCGGTGCCGCGCAAGGAGCGTAAGGCTGCCGAGGCCGCCAAGGCTGCCGGCGGCGCCGCTCCGGCCGCGAGCTAATCGCCGATGCCGCGTCCGGGCGGCGGACGCGATAAGCGAATTTGCGTGGCGCAGATCGGCGCCGCGCACGGCCTGCGCGGCGGCGTGCATCTGCGCTCCTTCACGGCAGAGCCGGAAGCGTTTGCGCAATACGGGCCGCTCGAAACCGAGGATGGCACGCGCCGCTTCGAGATCGATTCGGTGAAGCCCTCGAAAGACGGCTTCACCGTGCGCTTCGTCGGCATCACCCGCCGCGAACAGGCGGACCTGCTGCGCAACATCAATCTTTATGTCGACCGCGACCGGCTGCCGCCTGCCGAGGACGGCGAATTCTACTATGCCGACCTGATCGGTCTTGCCGCGGTGACGCCCGAAGGCGAAACGCTCGGCGAGGTGGTCGCCCTGCATAATTTCGGCGCCGGCGACATTATCGAAGTGCGGCTGGTCTCCGGCGACACCACGATGTTCGCCTTCGACACCGCAACCGTGCCCGAGATCGACATTGCCGGCGGCCGGATGATCGTGACGCCGCCGGAGGAGGTTGTCGTGCAGGACCCCGCTCCCAGGAAGGCAGCGGAACCATGACCTTCCGCGCCACCGTCCTCACCCTCTTCCCGGACATGTTTCCGGGACCGCTCGGCATGAGTCTCGCCGGCAAGGCGCTGACCGCCGGCGCCTGGTCGCTGGACACGGTCGATATTCGCGACTTCGGCATCGGCGTGCATCGCCAGGTCGACGATACGCCTGCGGGCGGCGGTCCGGGGATGGTGATGAAGGCGGACGTCCTGGCCCGCGCCATCGACTCCGTTGCGACAGCGGGGCGTCCGCGCCTGCTGATGAGCCCGCGGGGTCGGCCACTGACCCAGCAGCGCGTCATCGAACTGGCCAGCGGACCGGGCGCAGTCCTCGTCTGCGGCCGCTTCGAGGGGGTTGACGAGCGGGTCATCGAGGCACGCTCGCTGGAGGAGGTCTCGATCGGCGATTATGTGCTCTCCGGGGGTGAAATTGCCGCGCTGGTGCTGCTGGACGCCTGTGTGCGGCTGCTGCCGGGGGTCATGGGCAAGACGGCCTCCGCCGAGGAGGAGAGTTTTTCGCAAAATCTGCTTGAATATCCGCATTACACCCGTCCGCAGATCTTCGAGGGCCGGTCCATCCCGGACATTTTGGTGTCCGGGGACCATGGCAAGGTCGCGGCCTGGCGCAGGGCCGAAGCGGAGCGGCTGACCAGAGAGCGGCGCCCGGACCTCCTTGAGCGCCGGAGCCCCAGGGCCTCTCCGTCAAAAAATTAGCCGCCCAGACGGGTGACAAGTCCGTGTCTTTCGACTAGAACCGCGCCCGAAACAGGACCGTGCGTCCGAGCTTTGCGCCCCATTTTGCCGTGCCGCGCATGTCGGTGATGCGAGAGCCCTCGCGCACCGAGACCCGGCGCCGCTGACCGAACCGGAGATTACCGTCATGAACATCATCCAGCAGCTCGATCAGGAACAGGTGGCGAAGCTCTCCACCAGCAAGGAGATTCCGGATTTCGAGCCGGGCGATACCGTGATCGTCAATGTCAAGGTGAAGGAAGGCGAACGCACCCGCGTGCAGGCCTATGAAGGCGTATGCATCGCGCGCTCCGGCGGCGGCCTGAACGAGAGCTTCACGGTGCGCAAGATTTCCTATGGCGAAGGCGTCGAGCGCGTGTTTCCGATCTATTCGCCGATGATCGACTCGATCAAGGTCGTGCGCCGCGGCAAGGTGCGCCGGGCGAAGCTTTATTATCTGCGCGGTCGCCGCGGCAAGTCGGCGCGTATCGCCGAGGTGCAGGGCCGTCATGGCGGCGGCGCCGCGGCCAATGCGGAGACCGCAAAGGAAGCCGCGGAGTAATCCGCCCTCATCGCCGAATGCAGCTTGGCCGGGCTTGCGCCCGGCCTTTTGCTTTCGGACGCAGACCGGGCACAGGCGAGGCGGTTCACCGCTTCATTGCGGCCTGAGTCTGGAATTGTTATATCGCGGCCATGAGCTTGAGCGGTTTCACAGGGCCCTTCGCTTTCATCCTGCGGGATCACGACCGCCTGCCCGGCCGCTTTTTCGGCCGCATGACGGCATCGATCCAGGCCGGACTCTGAGCGCGCGATACATTCGCGCCCGATGCGCGCGTGTCGACAGCCTCAGCCCGTTCAAACCAAAACCGAGACACACATCATGAAACCCCGCACCCTCTACGACAAGATCTGGGACGACCACGTCGTCGACGAGCAGCCGGACGGCACCTGCCTGCTCTATATCGATCGCCATCTGGTGCATGAGGTGACGTCGCCGCA
Organism: Pseudorhodoplanes sp.; assembly: GCF_046289595.1. Classification (GTDB taxonomy): domain Bacteria; phylum Pseudomonadota; class Alphaproteobacteria; order Rhizobiales; family Xanthobacteraceae; genus Pseudorhodoplanes. Next base: position 52,575 of record NZ_JBKBVB010000005.1, on the reverse strand, counting down.
GGCGTTCGAAGGACTGCGTCTGACCGGGCGCAAGGTGCGCGCACCGGAAAAGACGCTGCTGGTGGTCGATCATAACGTCCCGACCACCGACCGCTCGAAGCCCAATCCCGATCCCGAGAGCGCCGCACAGATCGCGTATCTTGCGGAAAATGCACAGCTGTTCGGCCTCGAATATTACAACGAGTTCGACAAGCGCCAGGGCATCGTCCACATCATCGGACCGGAGCAGGGCTTCACGCTGCCGGGCACGACCATCGTGTGTGGCGACAGCCATACCGCGACGCATGGCGCGTTCGGCGCGCTCGCCTATGGCATCGGCACGTCGGAAGTCGAGCATGTGCTCGCGACCCAGACGCTGATCCAGAAGAAGTCGAAGAACATGCGCGCGATCGTTGACGGGCAATTGCCGCCCGGCGTCACCGCCAAGGACATCATCCTCGCCATCATCGGCGAGATCGGCACTGCGGGCGGTACCGGCTATGCGCTCGAATATGCGGGCGAAGCGATCCGTTCCATCTCGATGGAAGGCCGCATGACGATCTGCAACATGTCGATCGAAGGCGGCGCACGCGCCGGCATGGTGGCGCCGGACGAGAAGACCTACGCCTATCTGAAGGATCGTCCCAAGTCGCCGAAGGGCGCCGACTGGGATCGCGCGATGCGCTACTGGGAGACGCTGCATTCCGACGACGGTGCACATTTCGACAAGGAAATCCGGCTCAATGCCGCGAACCTGCCGCCGCTCGTCACCTGGGGCACGAGCCCCGAGGATGTGATCTCGGTCACCGGCGCGGTGCCCAATCCCGACGACATCGCCGACGAAGCCAAGCGCCTCTCCAAGAAGCGCGCGCTGGAATATATCGGCCTGACGCCGGGGACGAAGATCACCGACATCAAGCTCGACCGGGTCTTTATCGGCTCCTGCACCAACGGCCGGATCGAGGATCTGCGCGAAGTTGCGCGCATCGTGAAGGACAAGACCGTCAACGCCAATGTCAGCGCGATGATCGTGCCGGGCTCCGGCATCGTGAAGGAGCAGGCAGAGGCCGAAGGGCTGGACAAAATCTTCCTGAAGGCCGGCTTCGAATGGCGCGAGCCGGGCTGCTCGATGTGCCTTGCGATGAATCCGGACAAGCTGAAGCCGGAGGAGCGCTGCGCCTCCACCTCGAACCGCAATTTCGAGGGCCGTCAGGGCTTCAAGGGCCGGACCCATCTGGTGTCGCCGGCCATGGCCGCAGCCGCCGCGGTCGCCGGCCACTTTGTCGACGTCCGTGAGTGGAAGTAAGCGGCTTCGCGCATCCGCATAAAAAAGGCCCGCAGCGATCAGGCTGCGGGCCTTTTGCTTTTCGGGCCAAGATTACCAGCCCCAGCGCGGTCCGAAACCGACCGTAACGACCGGCCCGCCCCAATACGGACCACCCCAGACCACCGGGCGCGGACCGAACACCACCGGACGCGGCGCCCACACCACCGGAGCCGGACCCCACCAAACCGGCGCGGGACGCCAGTAGCCGTAGCGCGGGCCCCAATACGCGCGGCGGGGCGCCCAATAAACCCGGCGAGGCCCCCAATAGGCGCGCCGGTAGACGCGGCGCGGACCGTGATAAACGCGACGCGGGCCGTAATGCCGGCGGTGATAGTGACGGCGCTGCGCCGACAATTCCAAGGCCTGCGCTTGACCGCCCGTTATTCCGGGAAGCTTTGTCCTGGTTTCGGCTTGGACGGGGGTCGACAGCGCAACAGCAAGACACCCTGCTGCCAGTACCGGCAAGAGCTTGTTCATGATCGGGCTCCCTGTGATGAGGACGCTCGCAAAGTCGACTTTTAACGTGCGACAGCGCCGTGCAGTTCACGCCGTGGACGCAGCGAAAATAAGGCCCGCCTTTCGACGGGCCTTTGATCTTTCGCAACGGAACGTGCCGTCAGAAACGTGAGGCGCGGTCCGGTCAGAACCACACGCCCAAGCGCGGTCCGCCCCAGAAGCCGAAGCTCACGCCCGGTTGATAGGGACGATAGTAGCCATACGGACGATAATAGCGATAGGGCCGGTAATAGCCGTAACGCGGAGCCCGGTAGCGATAGGGGCGGCTGTAGTGGCGGTGACGGTGCCGGTAATGCCGGCGCTGCGCGCTGATGTCGGTGTGTTCGACCTGCGCCCGGTTGGCCGCGCCTTGGGCGGCCGCAGCCGGCCCGGCATGTGCGGGCATTGCGAAGGCCGCCACAAAGCCGGCCGCGGCAATGCTTGCAAGCATGGCTTTCATACACACAACTCCTTGTTCCATTGGTCGCCTTGAGGGGCTAACGCGGAAGCGCGCCATCCGTTTCCGGCTTTCTGCGCAAGTTCCGCGTCGATATCGCAGGGCTGCGCACGTAATGTTGAGGAACAGAAAAAAACAAAAGGCCCGCCGCACGCACGGCGGGCCTGTCCAGACATGGATCGCGCTCAGGTCAGTAGTACCGATAATAGCGATACGGGCGATAATACCGGTACGGCCGGTAATAATAGCGCGGCCGGTAATACCGGCGGTACGGCCGGTAGTAGCGATAGCGGTAGTGGCGCCGGGAGCTGATTTCGTCGTGCGTCACCGCTGGCGCGGCATTACGGGCGCCGTCTGCCGCAGCGCTTGCCGGTGCCGGTGTGATCGCGATGAGAGCGCCGAACAGCGCGAGGAAGCCAATCGTCTTCAGCATGCGGTTTCTCCAGGATAAACGCCTCCTCCGCCACCATGCGCCTGAAGGCTTTCGTTATGGTTGTCCCGTCCGCGCACGGTGACAGAATATCGCAACAGCGTTAACCCCGCACCCAACGGCATCGCATCTGCGGCGTGATGACGGTTCCGCTCGGCCGGAACTCCGTTGCATACCAATCGACACATTGCCGCACATAACCGGGACCGGGCGGCGCATAGGGCCCGGGCCGCGGATAATCATAGGCCGCTGGCGGAGTCACGCGCACACGCGGGCGTTGCCGCTGCTGCGCCGAGACTTCGGTTCCCGGCCGCATCATTTCGCCCGGTGAAAGCGGTGACGCCGACGCAGTCCCGATGCCGGCGACAAGAAGGGCGGCAGCAGCAACGATTGCGGTGGGATCGTGTCTCATGATCAAACGGTTCCCCATCCGGTGCCGGAGGTCAACCCTTGTAACCCGCTGGATGCAAAACCGCCTATGGTCAAAACGATACAACCCGATCCGGACAAACAACGCGGCGCGCTTGACGACCTCGACCGGCTGCGCCGCGACCGCGACGAGCTTGGCGGCCTGCTGGGGCGCGCCGGGGCGCATTTTGGCGCCGCCGAAGCGCCGCCCGCAGACCGGATCGAGGTCTGGGGCCGGAGAATCGGCCGTACGCTGAGCTTGCTCGCCTTTGCCGCGCTCGCGGTCTATCTGTACCTCACCTATGTCCGCTGAACCGATATCCGCTGAATCGATGACTGCCGACGATCCCCATCCGCTCGCCGATCCGTTGGCCTGGCGTCCGGTGAAGGCATTGTCCCTTGAGGAGATGGAGGTCATCGCCGCCGACGTCTTCCGCAGGCTGCCGGATACGTTCCGTGCCTTGTGCGACGATGTGATCATCCGGGTCGACGATTTTCCGTCCGAAGACGTCGTCACCGAGATGCGGCTGCAGAGCGAGTTCGACATTCTCGGCCTGTTCCAGGGCGTGGGTTTGCCGTTCCGTTCGGAAAGCGCACCGTCGCAGATGCCGAATATGATCTGGCTGTATCGCCGTCCGATCCTCGATTACTGGGCCGAACACGACGAAACGCTGGGCGCGATCATCGCCCATGTGCTGATCCACGAGATCGGTCACCATTTCGGCCTGTCCGACGAGGACATGGAAGCGATCGAAGCCAGCGTGCAATAATCCCGCTCAAACAAAGTGAAAGACGCGCCATCCGGGGAGTGACACGATGCGCCAGAAGCCGTGCCTGCAATCGTCCGACGTCCACACGATGGCCGCCGCCTGCCGGGCGGAGGCCGAGAAGCACAAATGGAACGTGACGATCGCCATCGTCGACGACGCCGGTGTCCTGCTTTATCTGGACCGCATGGACGGAGCGGCTTCGACCACCGCCGAGGTCGCGGCCATGAAGGCGAAAACCTCGGCGATCACCCGGCGGCCCTCGAAATTCTGGGAAGATCGCATCAAGGACCGGCCGGCCTTCATGAATTTTCCCGGCGTGCTGCAGATCCAGGGCGGCCTGCCGATCATGCACGAGGGCGAATGCGTCGGCGCGATCGGCGTCTCGGGCGTGCAGTCGCACGAGGACGAGCAGATCGCCAAAGCGGGCATCGACGCGCTGGCCTGACGGGTCCGCCGTCCGCAGCCGCGGCGGGGCTCCTACTTGACCCCCGGCGCGGCCGCCTGCATGACATGAGCAAATCCAGGCCGCCCCGGGCGGCCGGTCAGGGACACGTCACCATGGAAAAGTTCACGGTTCTGGAAGGCGTCGCGGCGCCGCTGAAGGTGGTCAATGTCGACACCGACATGATCATCCCCAAGCAATATCTGAAGACCATCAAGCGCACGGGCCTGGGCAAGGGCCTGTTCTCCGAAAAGCGCTTCAACGACGATGGCAGCGAGAATCCGGATTTCGTGCTCAACAAGCCGGCCTATCGCAACGCCAAGATTCTGGTGGCCGGCGACAATTTCGGCTGCGGCTCCTCGCGCGAGCACGCGCCCTGGGCGCTGCTCGACTTCGGCATCCGCTGCGTGATCTCGACCTCGTTCGGTGACATTTTCTACAACAACAGCTTCAAGAACGGCATCCTGCCGATCCGGGTGACGCCGGAAGAACTCGAAAAGCTGTTCGACGATGCCGAACGCGGCGCCAATGCGACGCTGACCATCGATCTGGAGAAGCAGGAAATCCGCGGTCCGGACGGCGGCGTGATCACGTTCGACATCGATCCGCATCGCAAGCATTGCCTGCTCAACGGGCTCGACGACATCGGCCTGACCATGGTCAAGAAGGACAAGATCGACAGCTACGAGCGCAAGGTCGCCGAAGCGCGCCCTTGGATGTGACCTCTTGGTCATGCGCGGGCTTGACCCGCGCATCCATCACCTTCGCAAAAATATCCTTCTATTGATGGATTGCCGGGTCAAGCCCGGCAATGACGTCTTGGCTATCGCGTCCGGGTCAGCGCCAGCCACACACCGCCGCCGATCAGGAAGGCCCCGCTCAGCTTCGAGACCAGCCGCACCCGCGCCTGCGTGAACATCCCCCGCGCACGGCCCGTCAGAACCGCATAGGCGGCGTCGGTCACCGCAGCGGTCAGCATCGCGATCGCGCCGAGGACAATAACCTGCGCGACATAATTGCCGGACGGATCGACGAATTGCGGGATGAAGGCGCCGAAGAAGACCAGAACCTTCGGGTTCGACAGCATCACCAGAAAGCCCTGCAGGAAAAAGCCGCCGCGCGGCTTCGGTGTTTGTCCCGGCTCGTCGAGTTTGCCGGAGGAGCGCCACATCCGGATGCCGATCCAGATCAGGTAGGCCGCACCGAGAAAGCGGACCCAGTCGAACCAGTGCCCCATGGTCTCGATCACGGACGCGAGCCCGATCACCAACACGGCGACGAATACCGCAAGGCCGGCCTGCGTGCCGGCGACATTGGCGAGCCCCGCACGCGTGCCATGCGTCAGCGAATTGGCGACGATCAGCGTCACGGTCGGACCTGGCACCAGCGTGAACACGATGCAGGCGAGCAGATAGGCGGCAAGCAATTCGAGGGACATGGTGCTGTTTCTCTTTGTGAAGGTGCCAGCCTCAAACTCCGCTCATTCCCGCGAAAGCGGGAATCCAGAATCTTGCGCTGGGTCCCCGCCTTCGCGGGGACGAGCGGATGATCTGGTGACGCTTGTCATTGACCCCTCGCCGCGATCGCATCTGCGATCGCGACCGTGCGCCGGGCGATATCGGCATGCATGCGCTCGACCATGCGGCCGTCCAGCATGATCGCGCCCTTGTCGGCATTCTCCGGCAGATCGAACGCGGCGATGAACGTGCGCGCCTGCGCGATCTCCGCCTCGCTCGGCGAGAACGCGTGATTGCACGGCTCGATCTGGTTCGGATGGATCAGCGTCTTGCCGTCCATGCCGAGATCGCGGCCCTGCTCGCATTCGGCGACAAAGCCTTCGGCATTGCCGATGTCGTTATAGACGCCGTCGAGAATCGCGATGCCGTAAGCGCGCGCCGCCAGCACGCAGGTCGTCAGCCAGGGCAGCATCGGCGCGCGGCCGGGGATAAGCTTTGCCGACGTTTCCTTGGCGAGATCGTTGGTGCCGAGCACGAAGCCCGACAGCCGCGTCTCGGAATCGCGTGCGGCCGCGGCGATGTCGGCAATGTTGAGGATCGCGAACGGTGTCTCGATCATCGCCCAGATGCGGGTCTTGTGATCGGTGCCCATGTCGAGCAGGCGTTTTCCGATCATCTCCAGCTGCGTGGAATTGTTGATCTTGGGAATAAGGATGGCGTCCGGCGCCGCGGCAGCCGCCGCCATCATGTCCTCGGCATGCCACGGCGTATCGATGCCGTTGACGCGGATGAAGACCTCGCGCGAGCCGAAACCGCCCTGCTTGACCGCCGCCGCCACCTGGTCGCGCGCGGCCACCTTGGCATCCGGCGCCACTGCATCTTCGAGATCGATGATGATGCCGTCGGCAGGCAATGTTCGCGCCTTCTCGATGGCGCGGGCATTCGAGCCCGGCATATACAGGACGGATCGGCGCGGTCGGATCGTCATTATCCCCCCCCCCCTCGGTTCCGCAAAAGCCTAGCGAGACGGCCAATCTCATGCCAGCGTCAGCCATGAACGACAATGGTCGAATGAACGAAGACGATATCTGGCTTGCCGGGGTGGACGGCTGCCGCGCCGGCTGGGTTGTGACGCTGGTGCGGCCGGGCGGTGACGAGGCGCGGGTCCAGGTCGAGGTACAGTTCGCGGATATCCTGTCTGCACCCGAGAAGCCTGCAATCATCGCCGTCGACATGCCGGTCGGCTTGCCCGAGCGCACTGGCGCTGGCGGGCGCGCGGCCGAGAATGCGGTCCGCCCGCTGCTCGGCGCGCGCCAATCGGCGGTATTCTCGGTGCCCTCGCGCGCCGCGATGGCTGAGACCGATTACCGCGACGCCTGCGCCGTTGCGCTTGCCACCTCCGATCCGCCGCGCAAGATTTCGAAGCAGCTTTTCATGATCGCACCAAAAATCCGCGCGATCGATTCCTGCCTGCGCGACGACGCCGCGGCCGCCGCGCGCGTCTTCGAGGTGCATCCGGAAGTCGCGTTCTGGCGGCTGAACGGCGAACGGGCGCTGAGCGAACCGAAGAAGATCAAGGGCAAACCCTACGGTCCCGGCCTTGACCTGCGCCGAGGATTGCTGCGCGCCGCGGGAATGCCGCCCGCACTCGTCGATTCCGCAGCACCCGCGGGTGCGGCCGCCGACGATCTGCTCGACGCCTTTGCCTGCGCCGCCATTGCGCGCCGCATTCATGCCGGGCTCGCGCAGCCGTTCCCCGACCCGCCGCCGGTAGACCGCTACGGCTTGCCGATGGCGATCTGGGCGTGATAACCGGCTCGGCCGCCGCAAGCCTTGCAACGCGGCGTTTTGGAGCGCCCCTTGAGCGACGTTCTCGGCCTTGCTGCACAGAACCTTCTCTCGCCGATGGTTCTGTTTTTCGTTCTGGGCCTCCTCGCCGCGCTTTCAAAATCCGATCTTGCCGTTCCCGAAGCAATCGCCAAAGGCATCGCGCTCTATCTGATGCTGGCGATCGGCTTCAAGGGCGGCGTGCAGGTCGCTCTCTCCGGCGTCGATCTGCGCATGGCGGGCGCGATCCTTGGCGGCATTGCGCTCTCCATCATCATCCCGGTCATCGCGTTCTTCATCCTGCGAGTCACGAGTTCGCTGTCGGCGATCGACGCCGCTGCCACCGCAGCGCATTACGGCTCGATCTCGATCGTGACCTTCATCGCCGGTACGCAAGCCTTGCAGGCGATGGGGCTTTCATTCGAAGGCTATCTGGTCGCCGTGGCCGCGAGCATGGAGGCGCCGGCCATCGTGGTCGCGCTCCTGCTGGCGCGCCGCTATTCGCGCAGCGCCGACGACGAACCGCTCGGCCGCGTGCTGCGCGAAGTCGCCGGCAATCCGTCCATTGTCATGCTGGTCGGCGCTTTCGTCATCGGCTGGATCACCGGCGCGCGCGGCAACGACATGATCAAGCCCTTCATCGGCGATCTGTTTCTCGGCGTGCTCTGCCTGTTTCTGCTGGACATGGGGTTGGTCGCCGGGCGCGGCATGCGCGAGGGCCGGCGCTTCCTCACCGCGCCCGTTATTGCCTTTGCGCTCTACATGCCACTGATCAGCGCGGCCCTGACGCTGCCGCTCTGCCTCATGATCGGCCTGTCGGCGGGGGGCGCGGCGCTGCTGATGACGCTCGCGGCATCTGCGTCCTATATCGCCGTGCCGGCCGCGATGCGGCTCGCCCTGCCGCAGGCCAATGCGTCGATTTATCTGACGCTGTCTCTTGGGGTTACCTTCCCCTTCAATCTGATGCTGGGCATTCCGATCTATGTCTGGATCGCGCAGGCCGCGATCGGGTCGTGACAGACGAGGCCGCGATGGAGATGCACGCCAAGAAACGGGTCGAGATCGTGGTCGAGGCGCCGCTCCTGAACCGGATGCTCGCCTTGCTGGATGAGGCCAATGTCTCCGGCTATACCGTTCTGCCGGCCATTGCCGGACGCGGCCATCACGGCCCCTGGAACCGCGAGGGCCTGGCGACCGATGCCGGCCGGATGGTGGTCGTCGTGCTGATCGTCGGCCCCGATGTCGTGCCCGGCCTGATGGACAAGATCTTTCCGCTGATCGCCCGGCAGATTGCGATCGTCACGGTGTCCGACGTTGAGGTCGTTCGCGGTGACCGATTCTGACACCGCCTTCGGCGGCGTTGATTTCGGCTGCCGCATGCCATATCCGGACCGGCCATGAGCTCCGTTCCGAATGGCGGCCAGACCGCGCCCATGAGTTTTCCGCCGCGCCTGATCGAGGGTTACGCGCACTTCGCCGGCGGCCGCCTGCGCGAGGAGCAAGCCCGCTATCGCGAATTGTCGGAAATCGGCCAGTCGCCGGAGATCATGGTGATCGGCTGCTGCGACTCGCGGGTTTCACCCGAGGTGATTTTCGACGCCAAGCCCGGCGAATTGTTCGTGGTGCGCAACGTTGCCAATCTGGTGCCGCCCTATACGCCGGACGGCGCGCAGCGCGCGGTGTCGGCGGCACTTGAATTTGCGGTGCAGGCGCTGAAGGTCAAGCACATCGTGGTGCTCGGTCATGCCCAATGCGGCGGCATCCGCGCCTTTGCGGAAGAGAGCAAGCCGCTGTCGCCGGGCGACTTTATCGGCCGCTGGATGGAGATGATCGCACCGGCGGCGCAGATGCTCGGACCGCGGGGCGACGAACCGATGGGCACTTATCTCGCGCGGCTGGAGCAGGCGTCGATGATCAAGACACTCGACAACCTGATGACGTTTCCCTGCGTGCGCATTCTGGTCGAGCGCGGCAAGCTGCACCTGCACGCCGCCTATTTCGGTGTCGCGACCGGCGGACTTTCGGTGCTCGACCGGGAAAGCGGTGCGTTCATGCCGGTAACGCAGGCCGACCACGCAAGCGCGCTGGCAACGCCGCGGTTTTGAGGAAGCGTCATTCCGGGGCTCGCGCGAAGCGCGAGAGCGGCTTGACAATATTCCTAGAAGGATTATAGTCCGATCGTCCCGCTCGACGAGGGGCGTCTTCCGGAGGCGTCTTGAAGGCGGAGCGGGATGCGGCGCCCGCGCGCCGGCTCAAACGTGGAGCCGGTTCCCGGGTGGCTCCGGGGCCCCGCCCTGCCGGCACTACGACCGGTGTGCGAGGAGCTCGCTAGATGCGTCGGGCTTCAGGGCCAGACGCTGGAAGCGCGGCCCGGAGTTGGCGGAAACGGATGGATTTCCGTCAGAACGCCGCCGATGGTGCGCCGAGAGGTGAGCCGCGTCGCGCAAGCGGTGCGGCGAAACGGACTGCCCGCGCCTCCCGGCGCGCCGTCCCCCTCTTTTATGGCTCGGACGCTGCAACACGCGCGTCGCGAGAACGGCTTGCTGTTTGAAATCTGAATCCGGTGGCCGTTACGCCGCCTTTTTCTTCGCCTCGATCAGCTTGCGATTGATCAGGCTCTCGGCGATCTGAATCGCGTTCAGCGCCGCACCCTTGCGCAGATTGTCCGACACGCACCACAGCACGAGGCCGTGCTCCACGGTCGGGTCTTCGCGCACGCGGCTGACATAGGTCGCATCGTCGCCCGCCGCCTCGTACGGCGTCGCGTAGCCGCCATTCTCGCGCTTGTCGACGACGAGGACGCCCGGCGCCTTGCGCAGGATCTCGTGCGCCTGATCGACGGTGATCTCGTTCTCGAACTCGATATTCACCGCTTCGGAATGGCCGATAAAGACCGGCACGCGCACGCAGGTGGCGGAAAGCTTGATCTTCGGATCGAGAATCTTCTTGGTCTCGACCACCATCTTCCACTCTTCCTTGGTGGAGCCGTCATCCATGAACACGTCGATATGCGGGATGACGTTGAAGGCGATGCGCTTGGTGAATTTCTTCACTTCGAGTTCGCCGAGCGAATAGACCGCCTTGGTCTGGCGGTCGAGTTCGTCCATGCCGTCCTTGCCGGCGCCGGACACCGATTGATAGGTCGAGACCACGACGCGCTTGATCTTCGCCGCGTCGTGCAAGGGCTTCAGCACCACGACGAGCTGCGCGGTCGAGCAGTTCGGATTGGCGATGATGCCTTTCTTGCGGAAGCCCGTGATCGCATCGGCATTCACCTCCGGCACGATCAGCGGCACGTCGGCGTCGTAGCGCCAGGCCGACGAGTTATCGATCACCACCGCGCCCTGCGCCGCGATCTTCGGCGACCATTCCTTCGACACCGAACCGCCGGCCGACATCAGGCAGATATCGACGCTGGAAAAATCGTAATGTTCGAGTGCGGTCGCTTTCAGCGTTTTTTCACCATAGGAGACCTCGACGCCCTGCGAGCGGCGCGAGGCGATGGCGACGACTTCGTCGGCCGGAAACCGGCGCTCGGCCAGGATATCGAGCATTTCGCGGCCCACATTCCCGGTGGCGCCGACCACTGCGACCTTGTAACCCATCGTTCACTCTCCGAGGGAAAATTGCCGGTATTTCGCTGCGGCAGAAACCCGGACGGAGGCGCTTCTAAGCGAGAAAGACAGCCGTGACAACGCCGGCCTGAAAGGCCGCCGAGGGAGGCTGTTTTTGGGGGCCGTCCATTCGCAATACGGGGCCGGGCGCGCTCCGCAGGAGCCGCGTGCGCCCGCCGCTTCCATGGGCAGCGGCACCGTGCTGCCCCTGCGTCTGGCCGCGCTCCGCAGCGCGGCATGGCGGCGGGCGGCCATTCTGCGGCTCCGTAGCCGTCTGCTTCTCGGAGACCTTGCGCAACGGATTCCGGTTGCCAGCGATCGGGCGTCCGCAGGCCTTGACCGGCTCGCATTGGCCATGCGGTCCCTGAGCGTGCAGGCCGTCCGCGCCGCCCTGCGTGCAATCGAGTGGCGGCGCGTCGCCCTGGTCGCGAGCGAGCCTTTCGTCCTGCCGGGTGAATTTCGCGCGGCGATGGTGCGCATCCTCGCCTATCTCGGCGCGATCGGGGCCATGTCGCTGATTGCTGCGGAATTCGTCAGGGAACGCCATGCGGTCGAAATCGCCGAGCCACCGGCGCGGCCGGCCTGGATCGAGGTCGACAAGCCGTGGCCAGCCTTCCAGGTCGCGGTGCCGGGCTTCGGCGAGGAGGACGGCCACTACGCCATTCGCCGGCATCCCGCAGGCGGAGGCCGCAAGGATATCATCTCGTTCGGCGAACTTGGGCGCACACAACGCTTCGTCAGCGTCGAAATCTACCGCGCAGGGGGAGAAATCGGCGACTTCGGGCGCGCCGCGGACGAAGTTCGCGCGATGGCATCCGAGCATGGCCGGGTCAACACCCTCACGACCGCGATGCCGATACCCAGCAAATTCGGTATGTTGCAGACATTCGAATTCGCGATCGGCCCGTTCAATGCTTACCACTGCATCGGCTTTGTTCGCAGCTTCGATGCGCCGCGTGCTCAGATCGGCGGCATCTCCTGCAACATGAAGCTGCTGGTCGACCGTTCGGCGATGTCCTGCGCACTCGACCGCCTGACCCTGATATCCGCGGGCAGCGATCCGGAAATCGCGCGCCTGTTCGCACAGGCCGAGCTCAAGCGCAGCTTCTGCGGCCAGCGTGACCATCTGCTCTACGCGACACCGAAACGGCCCGACATGGCAAGTTCGGTGATCCGCAAGCCGCGGCTGCGCGGACGCATCAGCCGCTGAGCCGTCGCGCGCTTGCGAACCGGCCTTGCAGCCTGCGGCGTGGCAAGCGGAACGCAAGCGATCAGGGCCGAACGGCGAAAGCGCTAGTTCAGGAACGGATTGGGACTTTCTCGGCCGCCGGGGCGCGTCCGCGGCGGATAATGCTGCTCAAGATAATCAAGGATCAGTTTGCGGTCCTCGCCTTCGATCTGGTTCATGCCGTGCTTGGTGGTCATCCAGTTGAGCGAGTCGTCCCACTGGGCGCGTGTCAGGCCCTGCTGCGCGACGATCTTGAAGCCGTGACATGGCGTACAGGAATAGAAGGTCTCGTCGCGGCCCGGACCGGCAGGCAAATCCTCGGGCGTTTCGTCGGTCGGGGTAAAGGTGCGTTGCTGTTGTTGGCTGAGCGCCGCCAAAGGAGTCCAGCAAAGAGCCCCGACCGCCAGCATGCAGAGAAGCCGCCACGCGATGCGCGCGGCGGCTCCCTCGTTGAATTGTCGCAGCTTCATTCGCGATCAACCCACCAGCACCCGAACGCGATGCATCGGGTTCGCACCATAACCTTGAGGGTTCCAGAAGCCTGCAACATGCGGCTGTGCGACGCCTTGGGAATCGGTGCCGCGGGTCCAGATTTCGTAATAGCCGTCGGATGGCAGCTTGACGGTCGCGGTCCAGCGTTGCCAGTCGTATTTGTTTTTCGGCTTTTCGAGCTGGGCCGGATGCCAGGTCGCGCCGTAATCGGTCGAGACATCGACCTGCTTCACCTCGTGGTCGCCTGCCCAGGATGCGCCACGCAATTTCACCTCACGGGTGCCGGCGGGAATTTTGGTGCCATCCGAGGGATTGGTGATGATGGAGCGAATCGGCATCGACTCCAAGTCTTTGAAATTGTCGGGATCGGGCTTGCCCCCCGGTACCATCGGCTTGATCGTGACACGATACGACGTGCCGCCCATGCCCTGGCCGTCATGCACCTTGTCCCGGATCCAGATGCGGTTGAGCCATTTCGCCGACACCGAACCCGGCCAGCCGCCGATGATGAGGCGCACCGGCCCGCCATGGATGTTTTCCAGCGGCTTGCCGTTCATGTTCCAGACGATCAGGTTGTTCTCGTCCATCAGCTTCTTGATCGGCACCCCGCGCGAGATTGCGACGCGCGCCGGATCGCCGGACAAATGCGGATCGGCGCCGTAATGACCGCTGAATACCGCCGATGGCTTCACGCCCGCGGCTTTCAGCACATCGGCAACCCGCACCCCGGTCCATTCCGCGCAGCCGACACCGCCATTGGTCCATTGATTGCCGCGCGCCTGCGGCGTGAAGAACGAGCGGCCATTGCCGCCGCATTCCAGCACCATGCGGCGAGTCACCGGCGTAAACCGCGTTTTGAGGTCGCCGAGCGCGATCTCCATGGGCTTGTCGACTTCACCGTCGATCTTGATGGTCCACTTGTCGGCGTCCTTGGCCGGCTCCGGGAGCTGGCCGTTGTTGCGGATGAAGAATTTCTCGAACGGCGTGGTGTCGTCATCGAGCAGATGCTCAGGTGTTTCCGCCACCAGCGGTTTTTCGCCAATGACGACCAGGCCTTTGTCCTTGCCGGGGAAATCGAGATAGGTCGGTCCTTTTGGGGCAGCCGCTGCGGGTGCCGGCGGCTTGTCCTGCGCGCGCGCCGCCGGGATCAGCCCGCCCGGCATATTGGCGGCAAATGGTATGGAGCCGCCGACCGCGGCGCCCATCGCCGCAAGACCCGCTCCCCCGAGAAAGCCGCGGCGGTCGACTCCAGCCTTGCGCCCGAATACCACCGCGTCCGCCCGCTCCGGATCGTCGGCGTAAAGTTCCTCAATCGATCGTTCGATTTTCCCCGGCATTGGTCGTTCTCCCTGTGATGCCGCACAACGCGGCCTCCGGTCTGTCGCAATCGCCATTGCGCAAACCGTGAGCGGAAGAAACGAGCGGCGGCCCGAAATTATTCCACCGCGCGCGCGATTATCCGACGCAGGGCGGCGCATCGCGGCGCGCCTCCCGCAGCCTTTCCGGGTTCGGCCCGGCCAATGCGCGGGTTTGACGCTCGGCCGCCTCGGCAACCACCGCAAAGCGGTGCGACGGCATGCCAAATGCCAGCAATTCGTAGACCGCGGCGCTGTCGGACCATTGATGCCTGTGCGTCGATTGCGGCGCAACAATTGGCGCCGAGCCGTGCGGCCGCACATGCAACTCGAGCCGGCACCCGCGCGGCCCGACATAGACCGCGACCAGGTGGTCGAGCGGGCGGCCCGCCTCGCCATCGACGCGTAACAATCTCAGTCCTGCGGCGCTGAGATCCGGCACCATCGGACGGCTGTCGAGCGAGACCGGCCGAACCGCGCCATGATCCAGAGCCGCGTCGAGCTGCCGTGGAGCCGGATGAGCCACGTACCATTGCACAACCGCCGCGCCGGTGAGCAACGCAGCCAAGGTTGCGGCAGCCGCTGCCGGCCAAGTGGTGCGCCGCGGCCGCATTGCGATACGCGGTGGCCGGGCAGCGTCGGCGTAGCCGGCAAGGCCCGCACGCAGCTGCGCCAGTGTCGCGTGGGCGCGCGCCAAGGCCGGGTCGGCCGCGATTCGCGCCGCCATCCGGGCATGCGCGTCCGGCGTCAACTCGCCGTCGACGAAGGCGTTCAGCGCCTCAAGGTCTTCGGTTCGATCAGCGGCCATGGCTCGACTTCAGCGGGCGGACGGTGTTGCTGGAAATGGCTGCAAGCAGCATGCCGCGGGCCCGGGTAATGCGGCTCATTACCGTCCCGTCGGGGATCTGCAACAGGTCGGCGGCCTCGCCATAGCTGAAACCTGCGATGTCAATCAAGGCGATGATCTCGCGATGGTCGCGGGACAGGGCCGAAAGCCCCTGCTCCACGGTGATCTTTGCAATCCAGGCATCGTCGAAATTGAAAACCACCGGCATTGCCTGGGCTGCGGCCGCATCGTCCGCGATCGGCGTGCGCTTCTGTCGCCGCAGCTCGTCCAGCGCGGCATTGCGCACGATCTTGAAGAGCCAGGCGCGGTAGGCGGGTGGGTCAGCCGGTACCCGACGCGCCGCCAAGGCCCGCGAGGCGGCTTCCTGAACCAGATCGTTGGCGGCATCGTGGTCGTTGAGCAGCACGCGGGCGAACGCGGTCAGCCGCGGCAGCAGGTCAGGAAGTTGCCGATGTTTGCCCATTGGGTGGTTCCGGCCAGAGCCGGAACGGTGGCGCAAGTCCCGGCCGTGGTCAATTTGCCACGCATCCGGACTGGGGCGCGCCGGCCGCGGCGTGCTGCCGCCTAATCGCTTGTTGCAGTGAACCAAAGCCGCGTAAACTGAGTTGAAACCGGAATCGGATAACAGGACGGATATGCGCCCGACCCTCCTTGGCTCCCTGACTGCGGCCGCGATCGGCGGCGCCCTGCTGCTCACGACCGATGCGGCGGACGCCCAGAGTCGCAATCGCAGCGACGATATGTTCCTGTATTCGGCCCAGCAGCGCGAGGCCAAGCACCGGACCCGTCCGCGCGTCGTGGTGCGGCAGCGCTCCTATCTCGATCCCGGACCGGAATTGCTGCCGGGCGAATACAAGTATCGCGAATATGCCGAGCCTTACGGCTATTCCGCGCTGGACAACGCAAATCCAAACCTTACCTGGAATCGGAATCCGCTGAATGGACCGTTCGATACGCCCGGCGGCCGGCCATGGCCGGGCCGCGTCGACTGGTGGTAAGCCGACAGCGATTCGCGGCTTTGAGAAAAGCGCGGGCAACGTTCCCGCGCTTTTTTGTTTTTTCAGGAAAGCGGTTTCACCGGCGGACAGCGGTCCATCGACCGGTACAGCCATCTTGGGTTCTAAAACCTCCCGAGGCGCGATTGCCGGAAATCTGGCCCCAGCCGACCGACACCGCTGTCGCCGTCCGAACCTTTCCGGTGCTGCTCACCGAACCGGTGACACCGCCGCCACTGATACGGCCTCCGGAAACAATCGCGGTCCCCGGCACGCCGCCGCAGCCGATATTCGTGACCTGCCAGACGCCATCGTAGTTGGCCGGACGGCGCGGCGGCGCCGCACGTTTTGGCTCCGGCGCAGCGCTCGACGGCGGCGCGGCCCGCGGCGGATCGCGATCGCCCGAGACCGATTTTTCCTGCACGCCGATCGAACCGCCCATGCTGCCCTGCGCCTGCGCGGGCAGCGGCTCACACAGCCACAGCGCCAGAGCGGCCACCGGGACGGAAGCTTTAGCCAACAAATCGAACGTCATCCCAATGCGATCTCCCAACTTGCCTGCTCAAAAACCAGGAAACGAAAATGCGGCGCGGTGCTCACCCGGTTTCGGATTGATGGCGTGGCTCAGCGTGCAGCCATCCGGCCGTCACCATCCGCGCATGACGCGGCGATGATCCGGCATGGCTTGCCGCGCTTGCCGCAATCGCCGAGCGCTGCATCCTTCGCCCGCTGAAGATCATCGCGTGTCGACAGCGCCCAGCTGGCGTCGGACGATGCGAAGGCGCCGCAGGAGGTTCCGAAGAAGCTGACTTCGATGGCGCATGAATCGGCTCCACAGGTCTTGCGGGCGTCGTCGACCGCGGCCCTGCGCGTCTGATGATCCCACGACATCCCCCACCGGCCATCGGCTTTGCTGTAGACGATCGCGCCCCATGGCTTCAGTCCGCCAAGATCGCGCAGCCGGTTCAGAATACCGCGAGTCGGAATGCCGGTTTGTGCGAGATTGATCCTGCTCTCGAACTGACGGATCGCCGCGCGCATTCTCTCACCGGATGCGTCGACATCGGTATCGAAATTCAGTTCATACAGACGCTCGTTAATTTCGCGCAGCAGGCCCGCTTCGCTGAGCGGCGTCTTCTCATCCGGAGCGATCGGTAGGGCCGCCGCCTGCCTCACTTCCTGCAAATTGATTTTGGCAATCTCGGCGAATGTCCCGTTCGGATAGCGGCGCAGATATGCCTCGAACAATTGCGGATTCTTGCTGTGCTGGATCGAGTTCCAGAAGGCGACCTCCAGTCCGGCCTGATCGGGCGCCGTGATCGATCCCGGTTTGACCGGCTTGAAATAGAACTGCCCGGTGAGCGAAGAATGTTCCCATGGAACCTGCTTGCCGCCGGTCGTCTTCAGCACCTCGTTGCGCACCGAAATCATGACTTCGCTCAGCGGAAGGCCGGGCTGCTCGATCACGGTCAGCAGCGCCGAGGTGAACGGGCTGTTACGGCCCTCGCCGTCGAGCGCCACATTGCCGGGCTGCGTGGCGAAAGCGATCAGCGAACCGATTCCGGATTCGATCTGAGCGAGCCCGCGGCCGACCGCGGCGGAGCGGGTTCCACGCGACAGCGCTGCACCGAGCGGGTTGTCACGGCAGGCGTCGAGAAACACGATGCTGGTCTTGGCCTGCCCTTCCATGAAGGACATGACCCGGTTCAGATCGATCGACCCGAATTCCAGGTCCGCCTGGGTCTCAATCCTGGCATCGACGGGGAGGAGATAGTTCTTGCCGCCGACCTGGAGTCCATGGCCGGCGTAGAACAGCAGCGCCACATCGGAACCTTCGACCTTCTGGGAGAAGGATCTGAGGATGTCGCGCATGCCGTCGTGACTGAGGTCGATACCGCGCAGGACGTCGAAGCCGAGCCGCTGCAAGGCGGCCGCCACGTCATTCGCATCGTTGGCGGGATTCTTCAGATGCGCCGAATGCTTGTAGCCACCATTGCCGATCACGAGGGCGACGCGCTTCTGGGCAGTTGCAGGTTCCGCAGACAGAAACGCGCCGAATAGCAGCGCGGAGAGAAATGCGGCCAGGCGAATCAACGGACTGTCCCTCAAATCGCTGTTGCAATCCGGTGGGACTATACCGGCTGGATCGCGGGCAGGCGAGTCGTCATCCGGACTCGAACCTAAGAACAGATGCCTCTGGAACCGCACGATTCGAACAAGGCGCGGCATGTCCCGCGCGGCCTCGCTCTGGAGTCCGGATCAGCCTCGCGTGCGATCGAACGCTGCCCATACACCCTCGTCGCCATCCCATGATCCGCGGCTCGCGCCCTTGGAATACTCCGTGGCGCGCTGCTCGAAGAAATTGGCGTGCTCGACGCCGTTCAGGATTTCCACCAGCCACGGCAGCGGATGCGGTCTGATCTGCGTATAGCCGCTTTCGCCTTGCTCGAAATATCCGAACAAAGTCGGCAACCGCAATTGCGTCAGCCGCCAGTCGGCGACATAGCGGACATAGGCGTGAATATCGGCCGGCTTCATGCCCTCGACATCGCCGAGCGCAAACGCGAGATCGACAAAGTTCTCCTCAAGCTTCACCATCGTCTTGGCGACATCCACGATATCGTCGCGCACGGAAGGCGTCACCGCACCGGTCTCACGATGCCATTCATGAAAGAGACGGATCACGCCCTCGCAGTGCAGGCTTTCGTCGCGCACCGACCAGCTGACGATCTGGCCCATGCCGTTCATCTTGTTGTGGCGCGGGAAATTGAGAAGCATCGCGAAGCTCGCGAACAGCGCCATGCCTTCGGTGAAAGCGCCGAACATGGCGAGCGTGCGCGCTACATCAGCAACGGTTTCAACGCCGAATTCATGCATGTAATCAGCCTTGGCACGCATTTCCCCGTAATCGCGAAAAGCCTCGAATTCGGTTTTCGGCATGCCGAGCGTCTTCAGGAGCAGCGCATAGGCGTCGATATGCACCGTCTCCATATTGGTGAAGGCGGCCATCATCATTTGCACGGTGAGCGGCTGGAAGATCGGGATATACCGCTTCAGATAATTGTCGCCGACCTCGATGTCGGACTGGGTGAAGAAGCGGAAAATCTGGGTCAGCAGATCGCGCTCGTTCGCGGTAACGCGGTCGGAGGCCCAATCCTTGATGTCGGCGCCGAGCGGCACCTCCTCGCCCATCCAGTGGGTCTGCTGCTGGCGCTTCCAGAATTCGTAGGCCCAGGCGTAGCGGTCGACGTCGTAGGTGCCGGTGGATTCGAGGAGGCCTACCTTCCCTGTCCCGATCAGGCTGCGCGGATTCCAGCGCCCGAGATCGAGCGCGGCGTGCAAGCCGCCTTCGGTTACTGACATGCGAGGCACTCCTCATAGTCGGTGCGGGCGGGTGCCGCCGCAGCTCCGGATTGCGCCATGGCGGACAGCGTGCCAGCGAAGGCCGCACGCGAAATCGACTTGGAACGGCAGTAGTAGAGGCTCTTGATGCCGCGTTTCCACGCAGTCCAATGCAGCATGTGGAGATCCCACTTATCGACATCGGCCGGAATGTAGAGATTGAGCGACTGGCTCTGGCAGATGAAGGGCGCGCGGTCGGCGGCAAGATCGATCAGCCAGCGCTGGTCGATCTCGAAGGCGGTGCGGAACACCATCTTCTCGTGCTCGTTCAGCATATCGAGGTGGGCGACCGAACCCTCATGAGCAATGATCGATTGCCAGACCTCCGTGGTGTCCGCGCCTTTCGCCGCAAGCAGCCTGGCCAGATGCGGATTGCGCACGGAGAACGCGCCCGACAATGTTTTGTGGGTGTAGATGTTTGCCGGGACGGGCTCGACGCAGGCGCTGGTGCCGCCGCAGATGATGCTGATGGATGCAGTCGGCGCGATCGCCAGCTTGTGCGAGAAGCGCGCCATCACCCCGCGCTCGGCCGCATCGGGACATGCGCCGCGCTCCTTCGCCAAAGCCACGGAAGCTGCGTCGGCATCGCGGCGGATTTTCCGGAACATCCTGAAGTTCCAGGACTTCGCCATCGCGCTTTCGAACGGAATACCGTTCGCCTGCAGGAAGGAGTGAAAGCCCATCACGCCGAGACCGACCGAGCGCTCGCGCAAGGCGGCATAACGCGCGCGCTTCATGCCGTCCGGCGCAACGTCGATGAAATGCGTCAGCACATTGTCGAGAAAGCGCATCACATCCTCGATGAAGTCAGGCACATCGCACCATTGCTGCCAGGTTTCGAGATTGAGCGAGGACAGGCAGCAGACCGCGGTACGCTCCTCGTCGCGATGGTCGATCCCGGTCGGCAACGTGATCTCGCTGCATAGATTGGACGTCGACACCTTGAGGCCGAGTTCGCGCTGGTGCTTGGGCAACGCCCGGTTCACCGCATCGATAAACAGAAGATACGGCTCGCCGGTCTGCAGCCGCGTCTCAAGAATGCGCTGCCAGAGCTGACGCGCATTGACTTCCCGGATCGTCTCGCCGCTCTTCGGGCTGCGCAGCGCAAACATGGCGCCCGTCCTCACCGCTTCCATGAAAGCGTCGGTAACGTTTATGCCGTGATGCAGGTTGAGACCCTTGCGATTGAAGTCGCCAGAGGCCTTGCGGATTTCCAGGAACTCCTCGATCTCCGGATGGTGGATGTCGAGATAGACCGCGGCCGAGCCGCGGCGCAGCGAACCCTGCGAGATGGCAAGCGTCAGGCCGTCCATCACATGGATGAAGGGGATGATCCCGGACGTCTCGCCGCCCTTCACCTTCTCGCCGATCGAGCGGACATGACCCCAATAGGTGCCGATGCCACCGCCATTGGAGGCGAGCCAAACATTCTCGTTCCAGGTTCCGACGATGCCTTCGAGCGAATCGGACACCGAATTCAGGAAACAGGAGATCGGCAGTCCGCGCGTGGTGCCCCCGTTCGAGAGCACGGGCGTCGCCGGCATGAACCAAAGCTGCGACATCGCATCGTAAAGCCGTTGTGCATGCGCAATATCGTCGGCAAAGGCACAGGCGACGCGCGCGAACATGTCCTGATAGCTTTCGCCCGCCAGCAGATAGCGATCGTTGAGCGTGGCCTTGCCGAAATTGGTCAGCAGCGCATCGCGGCTGCGGTCGAGCGTGAGATCGGAAGGCTTGGGCCGCGGAGAGAGCGGCGCGGGCATCGGCGCCCGGCCTGGATTCTGCGCCGGCAATTCCGGCGCGCCGCCGCGCAGCACCTGAAGCGGCAGGTCGCGCATCCCCGTGTTGATTGCTGCGCGGTGATTGACCGGCACGATATCGCCGCGGCGATCGAAGTCATAGGCAAGCTCAGGCATCGCAGACCCATTGCGTTGGGGCTGGATGCGCAGCGGACGGCTTGCGGACGAGGACCGGACTCAAGGTGAGCGAGCCCGGCGGCAAGCGTCGCACCGGGGCACCCCGCCCGAGGACGTGTCAGCGATTACGGCAGGTCTCCTGGCTCGCGGGTCGTTGCGGCTTTGCCGGGCCTTCCCGATGCACGCATCAGTGGCCGAAATGGCAGCCGCTCGCCGCTCACAGTTGCGGGGGCAGCCCCGGCTTTGCCGACGCATGATCGCGAAAAGCGGAGACCGCTTTTCGGAACAAGATCATGCGCAAGACCGGCGCACCGGGTTCCCTCTTAGCCCCATAACCCCAACATGATGGGATCACGGAGACCGTAATCTCTAAATATGGTAGCCTTGTGAATTGAGTCGTCAAGCGCTTTCTGGCGCTCGTGGTTGCCTAACCGATCGCCGTCTCGATTTCCTCGGCGATCGCCTGGCCCATTTCCGCCGTGCCGACGGTCTGCTCGCCCTTCGCGGCAATGTCGGCGGTACGAAGCCCGCGGGCGAGCGCGGCCGAGATCGCTGCATCCACCATGTCGGCTTCCTTGCCCATGCCGAACGAATAGCGCAGCGCCATGCCGAACGAGGCAATCATCGCGATCGGATTGGCAATGCCCCTGCCGGCGATGTCCGGCGCGGAGCCATGCACCGGCTCGTACAGCGCCTTGCGCTTGCCCGTCTTCGGATTGACCTCGCCGAGCGAAGCCGAGGCCAGCATGCCGAGCGAGCCGGTCAGCATGGCGGCGACGTCGGACAGCATGTCGCCGAACAGATTATCGGTGACGATGACGTCGAACTGCTTCGGATTGCGCACGAGCTGCATGCCGCCGGCATCGGCGAGCATGTGTTCGAGCTGCACGTCCTTGAAGTCGCGCTCATGCACCTGCGTGACGACCTCGTTCCAGAGCACGCCGGATTTCATGACGTTGCGCTTTTCCATCGAGGTGACCTTGTTGCGCCGCTGGCGCGCCAGCTCGAAGGCGACGCGGGCGATGCGCTCGATCTCATAGGTGTCGTAGACCTGGGTATCGACCGCGCGCTTCTGGCCGTTGCCGAGATCGGTGATGGTCTTGGGCTCGCCGAAATAGACGCCGCCGGTCAGCTCGCGCAAAATCATGATGTCGAGGCCTTCGACCAATTCCCGCTTGAGCGAGGAGGCGTCGGCCAAAGCGGGATAGGTCACCGCGGGCCGCAGATTGGCGTAGAGCGCGAGATCCTTGCGCAGCCGCAGGAGGCCGGCTTCGGGGCGCACCTCATAGGGTACCTTGTCCCATTGCGGGCCGCCGACCGCGCCGAAAATCACGGCGTCGGCGGCCTGCGCCTTGTCCATGGTGGCGTCGGTGATCGAGACCTTGTGCGCCTCATAGCAGGCGCCGCCGACCAGCCCTTCCTCGTAGCTGAATTTGGCGATCCCCTTCCGGTTGAAAAGATCGATCAGCTTTTTGACCTCGGCCATGACCTCGGGGCCGATGCCGTCGCCGGGAAGCAGGAGCAGATTGTAGCTGGCCATGAATTGCGCCTTCAGGAAGGAGGGACCGGCGGAGTGCTAATGGGCGCGGGCGGGCTTGGCAAGACGGGGTGCGGCACTGTGCCGGGCGGGACGCTGGCCGAAACATGCAAGAGCGATGCGGATACGGACCGGACGGGATGCCTTGCCTCGTGCCCGAGGCTTGACGCGGACCCGGACGCGTCGTTGATACGCGTGCCGGTATCAGCAAAATCGCGCAAGGCGCTCGATCTCATCATGAGCAAGACGGCTTCAGGCAATTTCTTCGAGGACTTTCGCATCGGGCAAACCATCCGGCACGCGACCCCGCGCACGATCACGATCGGCGATGTGGCGATCTACAATGGATTGTTCGGCGCGCGCTTTGCGGTGCAATCCTCCGACGCCTTCGCGAAGGGCATCGGCTATCCCCGTTCGCCGGTCGACGACCTCCTGGTTTTCCACGTCGTGTTCGGCAAGACGGTGCCGGACATCTCGCTCAACGCGGTGGCCAATCTGGGTTATGCCAATTGCCGCTTTCTCGCGCCGGTCTATCCAGGCGATACGCTCAATGCAGTGTCGGAAGTCATCGGATTGAAGGAAAATTCCAGCCGCAAGACGGGCATCGTGTTCGTGCGCTCGGTGGGATACCGCGCGGACGGCGTTCCGGTGCTGGAATATGTGCGCTGGGTGATGGTCAGAAAGCGCGACGAGAAGGCGCAGGTGCAGGGCGAGCATGTTCCGCGGCTGCCGACCGCGCTCGACCCGAAAATGCTTGGCGATGCCTGCCCGCCGATCGACACAACTGCCTATGACAATGTGCTGGCCGGCAGCGCCGATCGCTTCGGCGATTACGCGGTGGGCGAAAAGATCGATCATGTCGACGGCATGACGGTCGAAGAGGCCGAGCACATGATCGCGACGCGCCTCTATCAGAACACCGCGCGGGTCCATTTCAACCAGTTCACCGAAGGACAGGGCCGGTTCGGACGCCGGCTGATCTATGGCGGGCATGTGATCTCGCTCGCCCGCTCGCTGTCGTTCAATGGGCTTGGCAATGCGTTTCATGTCGCCGGCATCAATGGCGGACGGCATGTCGCGCCGCTCTTTGCAGGCAATACCGTTTTTGCCTGGTCGGAAATTCTCGCCACGGCGGAGTTGCCGCAGCGGAGCGACCTCGGCGCGTTGCGGGTGCGCACGGTCGCGACGAAGGACAAGCCCTGTCGCGAATTCCCGCTGAACAGCGGCGACGAGGACGATCCGGCGGTGATCCTCGATCTGGATTACTGGGTGCTGATCCCGCGATAGACCTGAAAGATCACGGCGCGCGCATATGCTCGACCAATTGCCGCGCGAAAGGCGACATGGCCGCGATGTCGCGCACGCAGATCGTGAGATCGCGCAACGCCCAGGTGTCGGTTAAATCAACCGCCTTGATGGCCATCGAACGCGCCGCCCACCGCACCGTGGTTTCCGGCACGATGCCGATTCCGGCGTTACGCTCGACCAAGCGGCACACGCCATCGAACGAACGCAGCTGCACCCGCAATTTCAGCGGCCGGCCAAGCCGGCTGGCCTTGTCGGCGAGAAAGCGTTGCAGGGCGCTTGCGCGGTCGAGCCCGACGAAGTCGTAATCGAGAACCTCGGCGAAGGACGCCTTTTCCCGCCGGGCCAACGGATGATCGCGAGCCACCACCAGCACGAAGCGGTCGGTGCGGAACGGGAAGGTCACGAGACGGCTGGTGTCAACCGTGCCCGCGACGATGCCGATATCGCCGACCCCCTCCCCGATCAGGCCGACGATTTCATCGGACAGACGCTCTTCGAGATCGACGCTGACATGCGGATGCGCGGCCAAAAACGGGCTCAACACATCGGGCAGAAACTCGGTCAGCGCGTTTGTATTGGACAGGATGCGGACCTGGCTGAAGAAGCCGCCGGAATAGGCCCCGAGATCCTCACGCAGCCGCTCCGCCTGGGCGAGGATCGTGCGCGCATGCTGCAGCAGCGTTCGACCCGCCTGGGTCACGCTTACGCCCTGGCGGCCGCGGATCAACAGCGGGGCGCCGAT
Source organism: Pseudorhodoplanes sp. (assembly GCF_046289595.1). Taxonomy (GTDB): domain Bacteria; phylum Pseudomonadota; class Alphaproteobacteria; order Rhizobiales; family Xanthobacteraceae; genus Pseudorhodoplanes. The sequence goes on along the minus strand of NZ_JBKBVB010000005.1, from coordinate 27,547 downwards.
CGCATCCTCCATGTTGCGGATACGGGTCGAGGCGGCAGCCAGCGCCAGGTTCGCCCGGGCTGCGCCTTGGGTGATGCTCCCGGCCTCCACCACATGCCGGAACAGACTGAGATCGGGCAGGTCAAAACGCACGGCGCGTACCCCTGAAATTCTGCAATTGTGGCAGCATCCTTCGGAAATGGCGAAGGCATCCTACTCCAAATGCTTATTGCAAGTCGCTGAAATCGCGATATTGGTTCGCCGTTTCCGAAATTTGACTGCCTTCTAGGTGTAAACTGGCGCTTTGGACATCGTCCCTGACCCGTCAGGTCAGCGCCGCGGCACGAGGCAGGCAATCCGGGTTCCGGCGGCCGGACAGCATCCGGCTCATGCTCCGGGCCCCCAACGGACGGCCCCAGGGCCGCTGGAGTTTGAAGCGAATGGCCAATACCCGCCGCACCGTCGAGAGACCGCTGTCTCCGCATCTGAGCATCTACCGGCCGATGCTCACCATGATGATGTCGATCACCCACCGCATTACCGGAGCCGCCCTGTTCTTTGGCACCTTGCTGCTGGCCTGGTGGCTGCTGGCAGCGGCGTCCGGGCCGACCGCTTATTCAAAGGTCCAGGCCTTCACCGGCTCGATTTTCGGCATGCTGATCCTGTTCGGCTACACGTGGGCGCTGATCCACCACATGCTTGGCGGCATCCGCCATCTGATCTGGGACACCGGCCGTGGTTTCGGACCGGCCGAACGCGAATGGCTGACGCTCGCAACCATCGTCGGCTCGGTCGGGCTGACGCTGCTGATCTGGATCGTCGGCTTCGTCTTCATGGGAGGCGTGCGATGAGCGGCAAGCATCCCTCGATGCGCACGCCGCTGTCGCGCGTGCGCTATCTCGGTTCGGCGCGGTCGGGCACCGATCATTTCTGGAAGCAGCGCGTCACTTCGGTCGCGCTGGTGCCGCTGACCATCATCTTCGTGTTTATCGTCATCGGCCTGCTTGGCCGCAATCATGCCGCCGCGGCCCAGATCCTCGGATCGCCCTTCGTCGCCATCACCATCATGCTTTTCGTGATCGCGAGTGCATACCATATGTGGCTCGGCATGCAGGTGATCATCGAGGATTACGTGCACAGCGATCACAAGCTCACGCTGATCATGTGCAACACCTTCTTTTGTTTCGTCATCGCGCTGGCCTGCCTCTATGCGCTGGTGAAGCTGTCCTTCGGAGTTTGAGGCCATGAACGACAAGACCAACGGCAGCAAGCCGAACGGCGCGCCAGCCACGAACGGCAAGGCCTATCCGATCGAAGACCACACCTTCGACGTCGTGGTCGTCGGCGCCGGCGGCTCCGGTTTGCGCGCGGTGGTCGGCTGCGCCCAGGCGGGATTGCGCACCGCCTGCATCACCAAGGTGTTCCCGACCCGCTCGCATACGGTGGCGGCGCAGGGCGGCATCGCCGCCGCGCTCGGCAATATGGGCGAGGACGACTGGCGCTTTCACATGTACGACACGGTGAAGGGCTCCGACTGGCTCGGCGACCAGGATGCCATCGAATATCTCGTACGCAATGCGCCGGAAGCCGTCTACGAGCTGGAGCATTGGGGCCTGCCCTTCTCGCGAACCGAGGACGGCAAAATCTATCAGCGCCCGTTCGGCGGCATGACCACGAATTACGGCAAGGGCATCGCCCAGCGCACCTGCGCCGCGGCCGACCGTACCGGCCATGCCATGCTGCACACGCTGTATTCGCAATCGCTGCGCTATTCGGCGGAATTCTTCATCGAGTTTTTCGCCATCGACCTGATCATGGATCAGGAAGGCCGCTGTGTCGGCGTCGTTGCGCTGAAGCTCGACGACGGAACGGTGCACCGCTTCCGCTCGAGCATGACCATCCTTGCGACCGGCGGCTATGGCCGCGCTTACTTCTCCGCTACCTCGGCGCATACCTGCACCGGCGATGGCAATGCCATGGTGCTGCGCGCCGGCCTGCCGCTGCAGGACATGGAATTCGTTCAATTCCACCCGACCGGCATCTATGGCGCCGGCTGCCTGATCACCGAAGGCGCACGCGGCGAGGGCGGCTATCTGGTCAATTCTGCCGGCGAACGCTTCATGGAGCGCTATGCGCCATCGGCGAAAGACCTTGCCTCGCGCGACGTGGTGTCACGCTCGATGACCATCGAGATTCGAGAGGGCCGCGGTGTCGGCAAGAACAAGGACCACATCTATCTGCATCTCGACCATCTGACGCCGGAGATCCTGCACGAGCGCCTGCCGGGCATTTCCGAAAGCGCGCGCATTTTCGCCGGCGTCGACGTTACCAAGGAACCGATCCCGGTGCTGCCGACGGTGCATTACAACATGGGCGGCATCCAGACGAATTTCCACGGCGAAGTGCTGACCAAGAAGGCCGGCGATCCCGACGCCGTGGTCCCCGGACTGATGGCGATCGGCGAAGCGGCCTGCGTGTCGGTGCATGGCGCCAACCGGCTCGGCTCGAACTCGCTGATCGATCTCGTGGTGTTCGGCCGCGCCGCGGCAGAACGCTGCAGCCAGACCGTCGAGAAACACGGCAAGCAGCCGGAACTGCCGAAGGATTCGGCCGATCTCGCGCTGTCGCGGCTCGACAAGTTCCGCCATGCATCCGGCGGCACGCCGACGGCGGCGCTGCGGCTGAAAATGCAGAAGGTGATGCAGGATTACTGCGCCGTGTTCCGCACCGGCGAAACGCTGGAGCAGGGCCACAAGCTGATCCATGAAGTCTATCAGGGCATGCCGGACATCCATGTCACCGACCGCTCGCTGACCTGGAATTCCGATCTGGTCGAGACGCTGGAACTCGACAACCTGATCGCGCAGGCCGTGGTCACGATGGACTCCGCGCGAAACCGCACCGAAAGCCGCGGCTCGCATGCGCGCGAGGACTATCCCGAGCGTGACGACAAGAACTGGATGAAGCACACACTGGCCTGGCTCGATCCGAAGACCGGCAAGGTCACGATCGACTACCGTCCCGTCCACACCTACACGATGACCAACGACATCGCCTATATCGAGCCCAAAGCTCGGGTGTACTAACCAGCGTCATGCGCGGACTTGATCCGCGCATCCATCCTTTTCGAATGATGGATTGCCGGGTCAAGCCCGGCAATGACGAGAAGAAAGAGCAAAACAAGTCATGGTCGAATTCACGCTGCCGAAGAATTCCAAGGTCACCGAAGGCAAGACCTGGCCGGGAAAGCCCGGCGCCAAAAACGAGCGCGAGTTCCGCGTCTATCGCTGGAATCCGGACGACGGCAACAATCCGCGCGTTGATGTCTACAAGGTCGATCTCGACGATTGCGGGCCGATGGTTCTCGACGCTCTCATCTGGATCAAATCCAATATCGACGCCACGCTGACCTTCCGCCGGTCCTGCCGCGAGGGCGTGTGCGGCTCCTGTGCGATGAATATCGACGGCACCAACACGCTTGCCTGCACCCGCGGCATGGATGAGATCAAAGGCGACGTGAAGATTTATCCGCTGCCGCATATGCCGGTGATCAAGGATCTCGTGCCCGACCTCACCCAGTTTTATGCGCAATATGCCTCGGTGCAGCCCTGGCTGAAGACCGAGACGCCGCAGCCGCAGAAGGAATGGCGGCAAAGCGAGGACGACCGCAAGAAGCTCGACGGACTTTACGAGTGCATCCTGTGCGCCTGCTGCACCACCTCGTGCCCGAGCTATTGGTGGAACGGCGACCGCTATCTCGGCCCCGCCGCGCTGTTGCAGGCCGGCCGCTGGCTGAAGGATTCGCGCGATGAGGCGACCGGCGAACGGCTCGACTTCCTGGAAGACCCGTTCCGGCTCTATCGCTGCCACACCATCCTGAACTGCTCGAAAGCCTGCCCGAAAGGCCTCAATCCGGCGAAAGAGATCGCCGAGATCAAGAAGATGATGGTGGAGCGGCAGGTCTAAAGCGCGTCGGCGTCGGTCTCGCCGGTGCGCACCCGCATCGCGCGCTCGATCGGGATCACGAAAATCTTGCCGTCGCCGATCTGGCCGGTTTTGGCGCCCTGCATCACCGCCTCGATCACCTTGTCAACGCTTTCCGAAGGGACGGCAATGTCCAGCCGCACCTTGGGCAGGAAATGGACGGCATATTCGGAGCCGCGGTAGATTTCGGTATGGCCCTTCTGGCGGCCATAGCCCTTCACTTCGGTCACCGTCATGCCGTGCACGCCGACATTGGTCAGCGCATCGCGGACCTGTTCGAGCTTGAACGGCTTGATGATCGCGACGACCAGCTTCATGACGCGAGCCCCTGATTTGCCGCGCCCTCATTGGCGCATCGATATGATCCGCCCGGCACCGCCGGCCGTTCCCACGCAACAGGTTATCGTCTGCCCGTAAAAAGTTAAGCGCAGAATGACGCTGCCATTCCAAATGCGCGGTCCGGCTCAGGGCTCCGAACGCCGCAGACGGACCAGCCCTTCCTGGGCGACGGTCGCCACCAGTGTGCCGTCGCGCCGGAAGATGAGCCCGCGGGACAATCCCCGCGAGCCGTGCAGGTTGGGCGAATCCTGCGAATACAGCAGCCATTCGTCGGCCCGGAACGGCCGGTGCAGCCAGAGCGCATGATCGAGGCTGGCGCCCATGAAATCCTTCTCAAATAGCGTGCGGCCGAGCGGCACCAGCGCGGTGTCGAGCAGCGTCATGTCGGACGCATAGGCCAGCGCGCATTGATGGATGGCGATATCGTCGGGCAGCGGTGCGGTGGTTCTGATCCAGACATTGAAGCGTCCGTCGGCGGGCTTGCGCCCGAGATAATGCCCGTAATCGACCGGACGCAGCTCGATCGGGCGCTCGCGCTTGTAATAGCGCTGCACCTGTTCGGGCAGCGTCGGCAGGATGTCGCGCAGCACGGCATCTTCGCCCGGCAGCGTTTCCGGCGCAGGCACGTCCGGCATCGGCATCTGGTTGTCGAGGCCGTCCTCGTCATTGTGGAACGACACGATCATGATGAAGATCGGCCGGCCGTGCTGGATCGCCTTGACGCTGCGGGTGGTGAAGCTGCGTCCGTCGCGGGTGCGCTCGACCTCATAGACAATCGGTACTTTGGGATCGCCCGGCAGAACGAAATAGGCGTGCATGGAATGCGCCGCGATGCCCTCTACGGTGCGGCTGGCGGCGACCAGGGCCTGGCCGATCACCTGGCCGCCGAACACCCGCGGCCAGCCGGTCTGCGGCGAGCGGCCGCGGAACAGATTGACTTCCAGCGGCTCAAGATCGAGGACATTGAGAAGGGCCGAAATGGCGTCGGACATGAAAAAGCTCGCTCCCTGTGCCGTTATTTCGGGGCCGCCCGAAGGGCGGCGTGCAGCTGACGGATCATGGTTTGAAGAGTGACGCAAGTGGACAGCAAAACCGATATCCTGATCGCCGGCGGCGGCTTTGCCGGACTGGCACTCGCCATCGCACTCCGGCAGGCCTCGGAGGGCGCGCTTTCAGTAACGCTCGCCGATCCGGCACTGGATCGCGCCTCTTCCGATCCGCGCGCCTCCGCGATTGCCGCCGCCGCCCGCCGCCTGTTCGAGACCATCGGCGTGTGGCCACAGATCGCGCAGGGCGCACAGCCGATCCTCGATATGGTGGTGACGGATTCCAAGCTCGATCACGCCATGCGGCCGTCCTACCTCACCTTCGACGGCGAAATCGCGCCGGGCGAGCCATTCGCACACATGATCGAGAACGGCCCGATGATCGCGGCGCTGCTCGACAAGGCGCGCGCCGAAGGCGTCGATCTGCGTCCGGTCGCGGTCACGCAATTCCATCACCAGCCGGCGCGCGTCACCGCGACGCTTTCCGATGGCACGTCGCGGTCGGCTCGATTGCTGGTCGCCGCGGACGGTGCGCGGTCGTCGATCCGCGAACAGGCAGGCATCACGACCTACGGCTGGGACTACGACCAGGCCGGTATCGTCACCACGATTGCACATGAGCGCGATCACAATGGCCGCGCCGAGGAGCATTTCCTTCCCGCCGGTCCATTCGCGATCCTGCCACTGACGGGCAGGCGCTGCTCGATCGTATGGACCGAAAGCAGGGCCCAGGCCGCACGCCTCGTTGCGTTGCCGGACCCGGACTTCCTCGCCGAACTCGAAATGCGCTTCGGGCTGCATCTCGGGGATCTTGCACTGGCGGGTCCGCGCAAGGCGTTTCCACTCGGGCTTTATGTCGCGCGCAGCTTTATCGGCGAGCGCCTGGCGCTTGTCGGCGACGCTGCGCATATCATCCATCCGATCGCGGGGCAGGGTCTCAATATGGGCCTGCGCGATGTGGCGGCTCTGGCCGAAGCGATCGTCGATGGAGCCCGGCTCGGCATCGATGTCGGCGCGCATTCGGTGCTGGAGCGCTACCAGCGCTGGCGGCGCTTCGACACAATGGCGATGGGTGTTGCGACCGACGGTCTGAATCGGCTGTTCTCCAACAATTCCGATGTGCTGCGGCTCGTTCGCGACATGGGACTCGGCCTTGTCGACCGCATGCCGAATTTGAAGGACTTCTTCATCCGCGAGGCCGCGGGTCTGACCGGCGATGTGCCGAAGCTTCTGAAGGGCGAGGCGCTTTAGCATTGCCGCGTGCGAGGCGATTGCATTTTTTTCGCGCTCTCCCCGTGCGGGAGAGCGCTGCTCCGCCAGTCCAACGACTCGTCATGGGTAAGGGGTGAAGACCTATCGAGAGACCATGACCCCTCACCCATCGTCGTCCGCTGCAAGACCGACTTGCCCTCTCCCGCACGGGGAGAGGGCGCATTAGCTAGCCGGTGCCGCACTTGCCGCGAAAGGCGTCCGGCTCAGCTCAGCGGGATCGAGCCGACGTGATCCTGGAACGCCTGCCGCTTTTCGATCGTCGAATACCAGCGTTCGAGGTTCGGCATGTTCGGCCGCTCCGGGCAAAGCTGGCGGAAGCGGTACGCCATCACGCCGACCGGAATGTCGCCCATGGAAAAGCGGTCGCCGGCGACATAGGCGGTTCGCGACAGCTGCGCGTCGAGGATCTGCATGGCCTCGGTGGTCTTGCGCTGCGATTCGGCGATCGCCGCCATGTCGCGCTTTTCGGCAGGTGTGCGGATCAGACCCCAGAAGGCATGGAAAATCGCAGGGCCCACGACCGACAATTGCCAGTCCATCCATTGGTTGGCGAGCGCGATCTGTTTCGGATCGGAGGGCTCCAGCGTCCCTGAACCATACGCACGCGCGAGATAGCGTACGATCGCATTGGATTCCCAAAGGATGAAATCGCCTTCGACGAGTGTCGGCACGAGGCCGTTGGGATTCATCGCAAGGTAGTCCGGCTCCTTGTTCTTGCCGAAAGCCCCGCCGACGTCGAAGCGCTCGTATTTCAGATTGAGCTCGCCGATGGCCCACATGGCCTTCTGCACATTCGACGATGTGTTGCGTCCGTAGATTTTCAGCATGAGATGAAGTCCCTGTGAGTCAATTCCGCCCCCACCGTCAGGAGCACCCGCGTCCACTCGTGTCTCGCAACGCGAAGGCGGTTCAATCCAGCTTGCGCGCCTCTTCGGCAAGCATGATCGGAATGCCGTCGCGGATCGGATAGGCGAGCTTGGCGCTGCGCGAAATCAGTTCCTGCCTGGCCGCATCGTATTCCAGGGCCGCCTTGGTCAAGGGGCAGACGAGAATTTCGAGCAGCTTCGGATCGACCTTGTCGGTGGCTTTTTCGTCGGACATGGAGCGCCGCCTTCTCTACCAGTGATACGCGGACCCGATCCGCGCATCCCTCTATTTCGCGTGATGGATGGCCGGGTCAAGCCCGGCCATGACCCGCAATGCGATGACAAAGCTCACTGCAGCGGCGTCTCGCCATCGGTGCGATTCTTGGCGAGCTCGATCTCGGTCACCGCGATCAGAATTTCGGCGCGCGTCTTCAGGTCCGGCGCTTCAAGGAGCGCCTGCTTTTCCGCCGAGCCGTAGGGCGACATCATGGCGAGCGCATTGACCAGCGCCTCGTTCGGCGCGTTCTCGATGCCTTCCCAATCGGCCTTGAGGTTGTTGGCGGTCAGGAAATCCGCGAGTGTGCGCAAGAGGTTCTTGCGGTCGACCTCGTCCTCGCCCTTGCGGGCGATGAAATCGTCGGCGAAGGGCGCATAGGTCACGCGGCACTGGCGATAGGCGGTCGCAACCTGAAGCTCTTCTTCAATACGGAAACGCGAGACGCCGGTGAGCTGCAGCAGGTAGCGGCCATCGCCGCTTTCCGCGATCTGGGTGATGCGCCCGACGCAGCCGACCTTGAACAGGTTCGGCTTGTCTTCCGGACCCGGATGCGCGGAGTCCGGCTGGATCATGCCGATGAGCCGGTGCCGCGAGGCCAGCGCATCATCGACCATGTCGAGATAGCGCGGCTCGAAAATGTTGAGCGGCATCTGCCCGCGCGGCAACAATAACGCGCCGGACAACGGGAAGACGGGGATCACCTCCGGCAAATCCACCGGGCCGTGATAGATCGCATTCATGGGCATTGCCGCACTCCGCCCTTCGCGATGACTCAACCGCCGCCCGTTCGAGCATTTTGCATCGAAACGCGCCGCCTCATGCGAACAAGACCGACGACAGGCGCTTGCGTCCCTCAATCGTGGCCTCGTCGGTCGGCCCCCAGGCATCGAAAAGCTGCACGAGCTGCTTGCGGGCGCCGTCATCATTCCATTTTCGGTCGCGTCTGACGATCTCGATCAGATGCTCGGTCGCGCGCGCACGGTCACCCTTGGCGTTGAGCGCCAGCGCCAGATCGAAGCGCGCCTGATAATCTTTCGGATCGGCAGCGACCTTGGCTTCGAGATCGGCAACCGGACCAAGATCCTTGGTCTGCTCGGCAAGCTCGATTGCCGCTCGCGCGGCCGCGACCGCAGTGTCGTTTCGCTTGGCTTCCGGGACCATCTGCAGCGTTTTCTTGGCCTGCTCGACATTGCCGGTGCCGACATAGCAGCGCGCGAGCCCGGCCATCGCCTGGATGCTGGACGAATCCTGCTGTAACACATGGGCGAAAATTTCGGCCGCGCCCGCATAATCCTTTTCAGCCAGCGCCGCCTCGGCGGCGGCGAGCATGTCCTTTTCCTCACCGCCGACGCGATCCTTGATCAGCCGCTCGACGAATTCGGTGATCTGCTTTTCCGGCAGGGCGCCGAGAAAGCCGTCGATCGGCTGGCCGTTGACGAAGGCCAGCACGGCGGGGATTGACTGGATGCCCATCTGCTGCGCGATCTGCTGGAAGATCGGCGGATGCTCGTCGATATTCATCTTGACGAGTTTGAGCTTGCCCTTGGCGGCCTTGACCACCTTTTCAAGCACCGGCGTGAGCTGCTTGCAGGGCCCGCACCAGGGCGCCCAGAAATCGACCAGCACCGGGCGGGTCTTGCTCGCCTCGATGACGTCCTTCATAAAGCCTTGCGTGGTGGTGTCCGCGATCAGGTCGGCGGGCGCGGCGGCCGGCGCCTCGCCAAAATTCTGCAGCATTGTCAGCAATCCCTGCGGAGCCGGAGCTCCCTGTCGGTCTCGATAGCTCGCCCCATTAAATGGCGAGAAAAGCGCCGATTGCAATCCGGTTAACCCGGAACTTGGCTCGAAACCGGCCGGATCAGCGGAGAATGCCCGGTGGCGGCGGCGAAGGTCAGCAGGTGATCGCGGGCGATCGAGGTGGTCATGGTGTTGACCAGCGGATGGAAGTTGAGGAGGGGCCGCTCCATCATCGCGGCATCGAAAATCGGGGTGACGCGGCGGTCCCGGTCGTTGATCAGGGAAAACGGCGTGACCGAGCCCGGTTCGACGCCAAGCGCCTCCCGCAACAGCTCGGCCGAGCCGAAGGACAGCCGGCCGCAACCGACGATGCCAGGGACGGCCTTCAGGTTCACCCGCGCATCCTCCAGGAGCACGATCAGGTAGAGCGTACCGCGGGTGTCCTTCAGGAACAAATTCTTGCTGTGCCCGCCCGGCACCCGGTCCGCGACGGCGCGCGACTGTTCCACCGTGAACAGCGGCGGATGCGTCACCGTCCGGTGCGGTATTCCGAGGCGGTCGAGGAAAGCGAACAGGTCGTCGGGACTGGCGGGCATTTTCGGCAAACGTGACAGGGCGGGAAAAGCCTGGCGAGCGGCCCGTCTTCCTATTATTTGTGCCCTTGCAGTTGCAATGCCGGGGCCCATTTGGCATAGGAAGATCCCCGGCAGACCCAAGCAATGTTTTGGCTGGATGCCGGACGCATGGATGCGGGTGTAGCTCAGGGGTAGAGCACAACCTTGCCAAGGTTGGGGTCGTGGGTTCGAATCCCATCGCCCGCTCCAAAAATGGCATGTGTCCGGCCCGGACACCGGCCACATCACGGAAAATGCGAGCGATTGGCGGCGAAACTCAGCGCGCCAAAACAAACGGTTCGTACAGCGAGATGGAAATCTCCGGGCGCTGCATGCCGCCACTCCTGCTGATGACCTCCTGTCCGGCGCGGAATAGCACGTCCTTGATATCCATGCCGGGCGTCAAAAGATTGCGGGCCAGCGCCTCGGTGAATGGGCTGTTCTGGCCGGGTATGCCGTCGGCCGCCGTGGTCAGATGCTGGGTGGAATAGACGACGATCAGTCCGTCCGGATTTTGCAAACGCGCGAGACCGCGCGTGGCGCCGCCGCCACGGGTGGCCTCGCCGCGCAGCGCCGCTTCGCGCCGTTTGAGTTGAACCTCGACCTCGTTGTCGCGGCAGGCGTCGAGAATGACGAGACGCACGCCGCGGGCGCGGCGCAATTCGCTCACCATGCTTTCGACCTGGACCAGCTCGGACGGAATGTCGGCGAGCTTGTCGTAGCGGGCGTCCACCGGCACGACATAGGGCACATCCGAGAAGGTCGAACCGTGTCCGGCGAAATAGACGATCGCCGCCTCTGCATCGCGCACGATCGAGCCAAACTCGCCGATATGCCGGCCCATGGCCCGGCGGTCGAGATTTTCGCCATAGATCACCTCGAAGCCAAGGCGCGTGAGGACATCGCGCATGATCCGGGCATCGGCGATGGTGTTATCGAGCTTCGGCGCGTTGACATAGGCCGCATTTCCCATCACCAGCGCAACGCGTTTGCCCGGTGGCGTCACCGGCTTGAACGCCGACACCACCGCGGCGACATCCGGCGCCGCGGCAGGCGCGGCGCGAGCAGCGCGAGCGGCCGAGCCAGCCCTCAGAGAAAAACCCCAACCGTTTTGCTATTCCCCCCGATTCGGATCGATCCGCAGCACCTGATCACAGTCCGCCAGCGCGCGGGCGAAATCCTTGATCGCCATGAAATATTCGGCCCGCGCATAGAAGGTGAACTCATCGTCGGAATCGACCTGGATTCCCTTCTCGATGTCGTCCAGCGCCTTCGCCACCTGGTCCATGCGCAACTGCGCCAGTCCGCGCAGGCTATAGGCGCGGCCGAGCGTGGGATCCGCCTTGATCGCCTGGTTGGCGTCCGACAGCGTCTTGACGTAGTCGTCGCGGCGCAAATAAATCTCGCCCCGGTTGGAGATCGCCAAGGCGTATGTCGGATCGAGCCGGATCGCCTCCTCGTAATCCATCAGCGCCCGGTCGAGATTGCCCTTGCGATCCCACACAGCCCCCCGGCCATTGGCGGCAAACGTGTTTTTCGGGTCGAGCGCGAGCGCCTGATCGAACAGGTTGAAGGCCTCGTCGTAATTGGCCTTGCGGTAGGCGACGATGCCGAGACCGATCAGATGCTGCGCATTGTCGGGCTTCAGCTCGCGGGCTTTGGCATAATCCGCAGCGGCGTTGGCATAGTCCTTGAGCCCGAGATAGACGTCGCCGCGCACGCCGTAGGCAAATTCGAGCTCCTCATCGAGCTGCAGCGCACGGTTCACATGCGACAGGGCCTGCGCATAATTTTTCAGCTGTTGATGAATATTGGCGACGTTCGCATGCACATGCGCGTAATTCGGGTCATGGCGCAGGGCCTCGGTGTAGTCGGCAATGGCCTTCGCATGGTCCTTGCGAACGGCATGATTGTCGGCCCGCAGCGCGTAGGCGAAAGCGTTTTTCGGATTGTGCCGCAACGCCTGGGCGATGTCGGCTTCGCCGCGCCTGTAATCCTTCAGTTCGTTGTAGGAGGCGGCGCGGCTCGCATAGGCCTCGTCGTTCTTGGGATTGATTTTGAGCGCTTGGTCAAAATCGGCGATGGCGCGCTTGTAGTCCTGGCGCGCGTGGTAGATTTCGCCGCGGCGAATGAATGAATTGTCGGCCTTCGGATTTAGCCGGATGGCTTCGCTGAAATCCGAGAGGGCCCGGTCATGGTCCTTCAGATTGTAGAAAAATTCGTGACCCCGGAAGTGATAGATCTCGGCAAGCTCCGCGCCCTTGACCTTTCCAAGCGCAATGATGCGCGTGCAATCGCGCACCCGTTCTTCAGCCGTGCCCTTGTCGTTGTCGCAGCGCGCGTCCTGCGCGGCAGCCGGCGCTGCACACAGCAAGAGCGCGATCAGGAATGCCAAAGCGAGCCCGCTCAGCCGGCATCCGGCCGGCTGGGACGCGGTTGATGCACCATGCAAAATGCGCCGATCAAAAAACAGACCCGAACGCTGAAGCATATCGCAGCCTCCAAACTTGGAGCCCATGGCCGGCGTCATCCGGCAGCTGGCACTACAAAATGCTACCATAGCCGGGAATGCCCGGCGACTGGCTGATTGGCCGGGCCCGCACCGTTTGGCCCGCCGCCAAGCAAAATCGCCAAGCAAAAAGGCCGGGCGTATAGCCCGGCCTTCAGGAGCATCCGCCGCGCGGCGAATGTCGCGTTCTACGTATTCATGCTCTCGAAGAATTCCGCGTTGTTCTTGGTGTTGCGCAGCTTGTCGAGCAGGAAGTCCATCGCATCCATGGTGCCCATCGGGTTGAGGATGCGGCGCAACACATACATTTTCTTGAGGGTCTGCGGATCGACCAGCAGCTCCTCCTTGCGGGTGCCGGACCGCGTGATGTCCATCGCCGGGAAGGTGCGCTTGTCGGCGACCTTGCGGTCGAGGATGAGTTCGGAGTTGCCGGTGCCCTTGAACTCTTCAAAAATCACTTCGTCCATGCGCGAGCCGGTATCGATCAGGGCGGTGGCGATGATGGTGAGCGAACCGCCTTCCTCGATGTTGCGCGCTGCGCCGAAGAAGCGCTTGGGCCGCTGCAGCGCATTGGCATCGACACCGCCGGTCAGCACCTTGCCGGATGATGGCACCACGGTGTTGTAGGCGCGGCCGAGCCGGGTGATCGAATCGAGCAGGATCACCACGTCGCGGCCGTGTTCGACCAGCCGCTTGGCCTTTTCGATCACCATTTCGGCGACCTGGACGTGACGCGAGGCCGGCTCGTCGAAGGTGGACGACACCACCTCGCCCTTCACCGACCGCTGCATGTCGGTCACTTCCTCCGGACGCTCGTCGATCAAAAGCACGATCAGATAGCATTCGGGGTGATTGGCCGTGATCGCATGGGCGATGTTCTGCAACAGGACGGTTTTACCGGTGCGCGGCGGTGCAACCACCAGCGCGCGCTGACCCTTGCCGATCGGCGCCACGATGTCGATAACCCGGGCTGACAGATCCTTCTTGGTCGGATCGTCATGCTCCATCTTCAACCGCTGGTTCGGATAGAGCGGCGTCAGATTGTCGAAGTTGATCTTGTGGCGCGCTTTCTCGGGCTCTTCGAAATTGATGGTGTTGACCTTGAGCAGCGCGAAATAGCGCTCGCCTTCCTTCGGCGAACGGATGTGGCCCTCGACCGTATCGCCGGTGCGCAGGCCGAAACGCCGGATCTGCGAGGGCGAGACATAGATGTCGTCTGGGCCCGGCAGGTAATTGGCCTCCGGGGACCGGAGAAATCCGAATCCGTCGGACAGCACCTCGACAACGCCTTCGCCGACGATATCGATCTCCTTGGCGGCGAGCTGCTTGAGAATGGCGAACATCAGCTCCTGCTTGCGCAGCGTGCTGGCATTCTCGATCTCCTGCTCCTCGGCAAAAGACAGGAGTTCAACGGGGGTTTTTGTTTTGAGGTCTTGAAGCTTCACTTCCCGCATCGGGAACAGTCCTTGGCGTATCGGTCGCCGGCGCCAGACGAAAAATCGAAACAGCGGCGGCGATTGAGAGAGGAATCCGCAGGTCTTAGCCGGAAGGTCGTGCCGAAAGTCTTTGGCTGACGGGCATTAACGCCCCGGCCGATGCTTGCGCCCTTACGGATACACCGATGGCGCTGACTGGCATCCGCCTGCGTTCGGGGGGATGTATAGAAGATACGAAGGAGCTTACGATTCCGCAAGTGGCCGTTCTGTGACAGCGGCCGCGATGCTCACATCAAAATGGCTTCACAATCACCAAGACCACGATAGCAATCATCAGAATCGTTGGTACCTCGTTGATAAATCGATAGAATTTCTGACTGTGGGTATTCCGGTCAGCGGCAAAGGCGCGCACCCAGCGCGATAGAAAGCCGTGCATCGCCGACATCCCCAGAACCAGCAAGAGCTTGGCGTGCATCCAGCCGCTGGTGAGAAATCCGCCCGCCCATATCAGCCACAGGCCAACCACCCAGCTTACGATCATGGCAGGATTGATGATGGCCCGCAGCAGCCGGCGCTCCATCACCTTGAAGGTTTCGGACTGTTTGGACCCCGGCTCTGCCTCGCAGTGATAGACGAACAGCCTTGGCAGGTAGAGCATACCCGCCATCCAGGCGATGATGGCGATCACGTGCAGCGCCTTCATCCATGGATAAAGGCCGACCGGATTCCACCAGACCAGCAGCGCCGCAAGCCCCGCGGTCAGGGCGACGGCTACCGTGGCGCGCAGCACCACGGTCCGAACCGGGACAGCCGCTTCCATCAAATCCCTCTGACCCGTCGCAGCATCTGTTCCACGTGAGCAATCGGCGTATCGGGGGTGATGCCGTGGCCAAGATTGAAGATGAACGGCCCATCCGAAAACGCGCGCATTACGTCATCGACAGACCGGTCCAGCGCATCGCCGCCTGCGATCAACACCAGCGGATCGAGATTGCCCTGCACCGGCTTCACGCTCTGCACTTGCTCGCGCGCAAACGTCTTATCGATCATCCAGTCCAGCCCGACCGCATTGACCGGCACCTCCGTCGCATAATGCGGCATCATTGAACCGGCCCCGCGTGGAAAACCGATGATTTTCGCATCAGGAATCGCATCGCGCACCGCAAGCACGATCCGCCGTGTCGGCGCGATCGACCATCGGGCGAATTCCTCCGGCGGCAACACCCCGGCCCAGGTATCGAAAATCTGCACCGCATCGACCCCGGCCTTGAGCTGGCGGATCAGATATTCGGCAGACGCCTTCACCAGGAGATCGATCAGTTCCTCGAACGCATCCGGATGGCGGTAGGCAAAGAGCCGCGCCGGCGCCTGATCGGGCGTACCATGACCCGCGATCATGTAGGTTGCAACCGTCCAGGGCGCGCCGCAGAAGCCAAGAAAGGTTACGCGATCCGGCAGTTGCGGCTTCACCCGGCGGATCGTTTCGTAAACCGGATCGAGCAGCCCGTGATCCACCTGACGTTTGATGGTCTGGATCGGCTCCGGCGCCGTGATCGGTTCGAGCTTCGGTCCCTCGCCGGCAACAAACTCCACCTTGCGGCCAAGCGCATAGGGGATCACCAGGATGTCGGAAAACAGGATCGCGCCGTCAAAGCCAAAGCGCCGGATCGGCTGCAAAGTCACTTCGGCGGCAAGCTCGGGATTGAAGCAAAGGTCGAGGAACGATCCGGCCTGCTGGCGCGTTGCGCGATACTCGGGAAGGTAACGGCCCGCCTGCCGCATCATCCAGACCGGGGGAACGGGTTCGCGATGACCGTTCAGCACATTCAAAAGAGGTTTGTTCACAAGGGCACTCACCGCACCGGTCCTTCCCCTAAAGAATCCTAGAATCTTCTTTTCAGTTTTTTCTACGCCGTTGATTGGACTCACGACTCGTCCAGCCAGCATTACCAATCGATTTCACACATATCCCC
This sequence comes from Pseudorhodoplanes sp., assembly GCF_046289595.1. GTDB lineage: Bacteria > Pseudomonadota > Alphaproteobacteria > Rhizobiales > Xanthobacteraceae > Pseudorhodoplanes. The sequence goes on along the minus strand of NZ_JBKBVB010000005.1, from coordinate 11,515 downwards.
TCTGTCCGCCGCAGTTTGTTCACATCCGTCAACAACCTCCAAGTCGTTGAATCGTCGAAAGCTTGTCTCAGTCTATCCCCCGTTAAATCACGGTCGTTCGAGATCTCCCCGTCAGCATCGGAAATTTCGCCGAATGTGTCCAATCGCGGCTCTGTGGGGACAGTCCGGGTGGTCCGGCCATCCGCCGCCTTGCGCTTTGGCCTGCGGCATGGCCTTCTCCCCACGACGCCACATGCTGTCCTGTGTATTTCCCCGGGTGGGACGACGTCTTTGCCGCATCGAAATCCGAGCTACTTCCACCTGCATCTGGTCTCCGACTCCACCGGCGAGACGCTGACCACAGTGGCGCATGCCGCCGCCGCCCAATATGCGAATATATCGCCGATCGAGCATGTCTATCCGCTGATCCGGACCCAGCGGCAGCTCGATCGCGTGCTGGGGGAAATCGAGGAGGCGCCGGGCATCGTGCTCTATACGCTCCTCGACGAGGAGCTGATCGAGCGGCTGGAGAAGAAATGCCAGGAGCTGAGTCTGCCTTGCCGTTCGATCCTCGGACCGGTGCTGCGGGTGTTCCAGTCCTATCTCGGCGCCAGTACGACGCCGCGGGTGGGCGCCCAGCACACGCTGAATGCCGAATATTTCAAGCGCATCGATGCGCTCAATTACACCATGCTGCATGACGACGGTCAGCATATCGAAGACCTGGAACAGGCCGATGTGGTTCTGGTCGGGGTATCGCGGACCTCAAAAACGCCGACCTCGATCTATCTCGCCAACCGCGGCGTGAAGACCGGAAATTACCCGCTGGTCCCCGGCGTACCGGTGCCGCCGCAGATCGAAGCCTTGACGAAACCGCTCGTTGTGGGGTTATTCGCCAGTCCCGAAAGGATCGTCCAGATCCGGCAGAACAGGCTTCTCGGATTGAAGGCACATCATAACGAAGCTGCCTATGTCGACCGGCAGTCGGTCGCCGAGGAGATCAATTTCTCGCGCAAGCTCTGCGCCCGGCATAATTGGCCGCTGATCGACGTTTCGCGCCGCTCGATCGAGGAAACTGCGGCCGCGGTGCTGCAACTTCTCTCCGAGCGGCGGCGCGCGCCGTCCCTTTAAGATGCAATTCTGGTCCGCTCCGGCTCCGTTAATCCTGGCCTCGAAGAGCCTGGCCCGCCGCACTATGCTGAGCGCGGCCGGCATTCCGATCGAGATCGTGCATGCCAAGATCGACGAGCGCGCCATCGAGCGCACGCTGGGCGAAAAGCGCGATCCCGACGAACTGGCGCTGATCCTGTCCTGGGAAAAGGCGAGCGCGATCTCGTTCACGATGCCCTCGCGGATTGTGGTGGGCGCCGACCAGACGCTTGCCATGGGATCGGTGCGCTTCAACAAGCCGGCCGACCGCGACGCCGCCCGCGAACAATTGTGCATGCTGCGCGGGCAGAGCCACACGCTGCATTCGGCGGTCACCGTGGTGCAGGACGGCTCGGTGCTGTTCAAGGTGGTCGATACCGCCCGGTTGCGCATGCGCCCGTTTTCGGACCGGTTTCTCGAGGAATATCTCGAAGCTGCGGGCCCCGCGGTGACCGAAAGCGTGGGCGCCTACCAGCTCGAAAAGCTCGGCGTGCATTTGTTCGAGCGGGTCGAGGGCGACTATTTCACGATCCTCGGCATGCCGCTGTTGCCGTTGCTGTCGTTTCTGCGCAAGCAGGGCTATTTGAAGGAATAGGACCGGCGCTGGCGTCATGATCGTTCTTGGCCTGACCGGATCGATCGGCATGGGCAAGTCCACCACCGCGCGGCTGTTCGCGGAGGAGGGTGTCCCCGTCCACGATGCCGATGCCGCGGTCCATGCGCTCTATGAGGGCGAGGCGGCGCCGCTGGTCGAGGCCGCGTTTCCGGGCACGACACGCGACGGCAGGGTCGACCGCGCGTTGCTGGGAAAAGCGGTGATCGGCAATCCCGATGCCATGAAGCGGCTGGAGGCGATCGTGCATCCGCTGGTCGCCAAAGCGCGCGACCGGTTTCTGGACGAAGCCCGCCGCCGCGGCGCGGCGGTTGCGGTTCTGGACATTCCGCTGCTGTTCGAGACCGGGGCCGAGACGCTGGTCGATGCGGTGGTGGTGGTGTCGGCGGCGCCTGAGATTCAGCGCCACCGCGTCCTCGAACGCCCCGGCATGACGGCGGAGAAATTCGAGGCGTTGCTCGCAAAACAGATGCCCGATGCCGAGAAGCGCCGGCGCGCCGATTACATCGTGGATAGCGGGCACGGTATTGAATTCGCCCGCAGGCAGGTCCGCGAAATTCTCGCAGGCCTTGCTAAAATGCCGGCGAAACGCTGATTCGAATGGCTTATTCGGGCTGACCCATCTTGCGGGAAATCGTCTTTGATACCGAAACCACCGGCCTCGACCCGGTACAGGGCCACCGGCTGGTCGAGATCGGCTGCGTGGAATTGCTGAACCGGTTTCCGACCGGGCGCACCTTCCACAAATACATCAATCCCGACCGCGACATGCCGGTCGAGGCGTTCAACGTCCACGGCCTTTCGCTCGAATTTCTGCGGCAGCATCCGTTGTTTCACGACATCGCCGACGAGTTTCTCGACTTTGTCGGCGATGCGCCGCTGGTTGCCCATAACGGCTATTTCGATCTCGCCTTCATCAATTCCGAACTCGATCTTGCCAAGCGTCCGGTCTTTGCCCGCGACCGCATCATCGACACGCTGATGCTGGCGCGCCGCAAGCATCCCGGCGTGTCGAACCGGCTCGACGACCTGTGCCTGCGCTACAAGATCGACAATTCGAAGCGCACCAAGCATGGCGCCCTGCTCGACGCCGAGCTGCTGGCCGAAGTCTATATCGAACTGACCGATGCGCGGCAGACCTCCCTCAGCCTGGTGGCGATCGGTGCAGCAGCGGCTTTGAATGGCGGCCGGGGCGCGGGTCAGGGCGCGCGCAGGCGCCCCGTCCCGCTGCCGCCGCGACTGACGGACGAAGAGCGGGCAGCCCATGCGGCCTTTGTCGCGACGCTTGGCGACAGCCCGGTATGGCGAAGCTACGGGGTATAGACGGGTTGCGCGATCAGCTGGCCGGCTGCTGCTGGGCCTGTTCGGCGAGCTTCTGCCGGTACAGCCCGACGAAATCGACCGGATCGATATAAAGCGGCGGGAACCCGCCATTGCGCACGCCGGTCGCGATGATCTCGCGCGCGAACGGGAACAACAGCCGCGGGCATTCGATCATCAGCACCGGATGAATGCTGTCCTGCGGCACGTTCTGAATGCGGAATACGCCGCCATAGACCAGGTCGAACGCAAAGAGCAGCGACGTACCGATCTCCGCCTTGCCCTCGATTTTCAGCTCGATCTCGAAATCGGACTGTAGCGGCGTGGCGTTGACGTTGATCTGGATGTTGATCTGCGGCTGTTGGTTGGTGGGCTGCAGCGAACGCGGCGCGTTGGGGTTTTCGAAGGAGAAATCCTTCACATATTGCGCCAGCACGTTGAGTTGGGGCGGGGCCGCCTGTGCGTCGGGTTGCGGGCCGCCATTCGTCGCGTTCGCCATCGTCCATCCTGTTTGTGCGCCGCAATCGCCTGCGTGCGGCGGTGTGGCTAACACACGGCTTCGGAGGGAACAAGGATCGCGGGCGGTTCCGTGAGGCGATGCAACCGCTCAGCACGCCGCCGCCCGTTTGGGAGGTACTTTTGGTATGTCGCCGCGCTCCTGGTCGATCTGCCGGTCCGGCAGGTCGTGCCACTGCCCGCGATCAAGCTCCAGAACCCGTCCGGAGGGCCGCGGGCGGCCGAGCGGCGCGGCCGCCATCAGCCGCATCTGCACGGCCGGGATCAGGAGGGCGAGTCCGACCAGATCGGTCAGGAATCCGGGCAGGAGCAGCAGCAGCGCCGCCACGGTGGTCAGGACGCCGCTCGGCCGCGTCCCGGCGGCAGCGAAGTCCGATTGAGACAATATGTCTGCGATTCGCCCGGCCAGACGCCGTCCCATCCGCAGCAGGATCGCAATCCCCACCGCTGCAGGTACAACCAGCAAAAGCGTCGCGATCGCCATGCCAGCGAGCCACGCGACCATCAGAAAAACCGCGGCCTCGGCCACAACCAGGCCCAAAAGTCCGAGCAGGATCATCCTTCCGACCGGCATCGGCGTGTTCCAATCGCGCTCTCGTGTTGGCCTTTGCGGCCGGGATCGTCTAAAATCGATCCGAAGCTCAGTTTTGGCTCGAAGCACCCTATGGCTAAGACCGGCCGCGTGCCTAGATTATAGCACGGGACGGCTTCTGCACCCGCTTTCGGGCTGACGCGGCGGCGCCCTTCGGTCCCGGGTTGCAAAGGCATTCGCGACGTGTTCGACATCTACACCATCATTTTCCTGGCGCTGGCGATTTTCATTTTTATTCGCTTGCGCAGTGTGCTTGGGCAGCGAACCGGGCGGGAGCGGCCGCCCTACGATCCCTATTCAGCCCGCGATGCGCGGGCTCCTGCCGGCGACAAGGTTGTGACGCTGCCCACCCGTAACGCCGAATCCATGGCGCGGCCGGCAGAGCCTGCGCCGGACCGCTGGAAAGGGATTGCCGACGAAGGCAGCGCGGTCGCGACCGGGCTCGATGCGATCGCAGCGCATGACCGCTCGTTCGATGCCAGGCACTTCGTTGCCGGGGCGCGTGCGGCCTATGAAATGATCGTGAGCGCCTTCGCCGCAGGCGACCGCAAGAGCCTGAAGGGGCTCCTGTCGCGCGAGGTCTATGACGGCTTCGAAGCGGCGATTCGCGACCGTGAGGCCAAGGGCGAGACGGTCGAGAACAAATTCGTCTCGCTCGATACCGCCGACATCATTGGGGCGGAATTGCGCGGCAGCATCGCCCAGGTGACCGTGCGGTTCGTGTCGCAGCTGATTTCCGCCACGCGCGACAAGGCCGGCAATGTGATCGACGGCAGTCCCGACAAGGTCACGGAAGTCACGGATGTGTGGACCTTCGCGCGCGATGTCACGGCGCGCGATCCGAACTGGAAACTGGTTGCGACCGAAGCGGGCCAGTGAATTGACGGGGTGACCTCGATTTGCCTGGGGGATCGTTGCGGGCATTGCGGGACTTGGCGTTGCGGGACTGGGGCGCGCGTCATCTTGGATGCGCCGGCTTGGCCCTTGCGATTGCCGTAACCCCGATAGCCGTGGCGGATTATTCGTTCGCCTCGCAGGCCGAGACCCAGATCGCCGCCGCAAAGAAGCAGCCGGCAAAGCCCCGGGCAAAAAAGCGTCCGACCAAGGCGCATCCGCTCAAAATTCCGAACAGCCAGTTCGAGGCGCTGGCCTGGCACGAGATCAAGGGCTGGATCGAAGACGACCACGCCGAAGCCTTCTCGGCCTTTCTGGCAAGCTGCCGGCCGATCCTGCGCTCTTCGCCAAAGGCTCGCGCCGAACGCGGCGAGGCCTATCGTGCGCTGTTTGAGGTCTGCGGGCGGGCGGTCGCCGCGGTGCCGCTGGATGAAGCCGGGGCGCGCGCCTTCTTCGAACAGAATTTCCGGCCGGTGCGGCTGACTGCCGCGGGCGAGAGCGACGGCTTCTTTACCGGCTATTACGAGCCGGTGGTCGAAGGCTCGCGCTGGCCGAGCGATATTTACACCACGCCGCTCTACAAGCGTCCGCCCAATCTCGTCACGCAGCGGCTGCGCCGATCCGGGGCCAAGGGCAAGGCCGGCAAGCGCACCGTGAAGCGCGCCACCGCGCCCTATTACGATCGCGCCCAGATCGAGGATGGCGCGCTGGCGGGCCGCGATCTCGAAATCGTCTGGCTGAAGGATCCGATCGACGGTTTCTTCGCCGAAATTCAGGGCTCGGTGCGTGTGCGCCTAGAAGACGGCAAGGTGATCCGCCTGAACTACGCCGACAAGAACGGCCATCCCTATTTCGCGGTGGGCTCCGTTCTGGTGCAGCGTGGCATCGTTCCGCGCGAAGAAATGTCGATGCAGAAGATCCGGGAATTTATGGAGAAGAACCCGGAAGAGGGCAAAGAATTGCGGCGGATGAACCGGTCCTACGTGTTCTTCCGCGAGACCGATCTCGGCGAACATGACGAGGCGATCGGCGCGCAGGGTATCTCGCTCTCGGCGGCGCGGTCGCTTGCGGTCGATCGCCGGATTCACACCTACGGCATGCCGGTTTTCGTCAACGCGCTGCTGCCGATCACCAGCGAAAAGCCCGATACCTGGTTCCGACGGCTGCTGATTGCGCAGGATACCGGCGGCGCCATCATTGGGCCTGCGCGCGGCGACATCTATCTCGGCGCGGGCGAGGAAGCGGCGCGCGCGGCCGGCCGCTTCAAGCATAACGGGCAGTTCGTGATGCTGATCCCCAACGAGCTCGACCCCGACAACGAGGCGCTCGGCATGCCGCTGCCGCAGCCGCGTCCCAAGGACATCGGTCTGGTCGCGAGCGCTGCGCCCGCGCAATCCGCGACGGAGCAGAAATCTGCGAGCGCTGCTGCATCGGCTCCGGTGACGCCAGCCGAGGCCGCGCCGACCCCGCGGCCCGATCCGCGGCAGAAGCCGCAAACGGCTGCGCGCAGCGATCCAACGCCGCCAACCCCACCGCAAGCGCAACCGCAAGCCAAGCCTCGAGCCGAATCCGGTCCGAAGGCTGCGGCCAAGCCCGTAGCCAAACCTGCGCCCAAACCTGCGCCTGCATCACCGGCGAAACCGCAGGCGGCGGCGCAACCCAGGCCCGATGCTGCCGCTGCAAGGCCACGCACACCGGCAGCGGGCGGCAATCCGTTTCCAAAGCCGATTTCCGGCGCGCCAGCCGCCAAGCCTGATCCCAGGCCGGCGGGATCCAAGGCTCAACCGGCGGCCAAACCGGCGGACAAGCCATCGTCATGACCGCCGACGAAGGCCGCCGCAGGAGCCGGCGGCTTTCATCCGAAGATCGTGCACTCTGGGACGGGGTGACCCGCTCGGTACGCCCGTTGCGCAAGCGCGCGACCGAGGCGGCGCCCGTCGCCGCGCCGCAGATTGATGCGAAGGCAGCGAAAAAGGCGGCGCCGACGCCGGCGGTCCAGCCGGCCGCAACGGTGCCGCAGCGCAAGACGCCGCCGCTTGCGCCGCTCGACCGCAAGACCAAGCAGAAGATCGCGCGGGGCCGCGAAACCATCGACGGGAGGCTCGATCTGCACGGCCATAGCCAGGCCGAAGCGCATGATGCGCTGCTGCGCTTTTTGCGACGGACGCAAGGACGCGGCGGTCGCCTCGTGCTGGTGATTACCGGCAAAGGCAAAAGCGATGTGAGCGGACGCGGCGATGGCGGCGGCGTGCTGAAACGGGCGGTGCCGCTCTGGCTGGCGCTGCCGGAATTTCGGGCTCTCGTGATCGGCTACGATGCCGCAAGCCCGGCTCACGGCGGCGAGGGCGCGCTTTATGTGCGGCTGCGGAAAATGCGCGATGCGTGAGCGACGCTGCCAGCGCGCGAGATGCCGCAGCATCACTCGCGCATGATCCGCGGCACGCCGCCCGGAAACTCCTGACGCCGCGCCGGCTGCTGCTGAGGCGCTTGCTGGCGGGGCTGACGCGGGCGTTGTTTCGCCGGCTGCCCTTTTTGCGCCGGGACCGTGCCGGTGACCGGGGCGAGGGCCTTGAGCGCCAGATCGGCGGCGCGTTCGCCGGATTCCCAGGCACCGCCGACCGTGCCCCACAGCGTCTCATGCGCAGCCTCGCCGGCATAATAAACGCGATCGCGCAATGGCTCGGTCATCAGGATGCGCCGCGAAGGCTGGCCGCCGACCGACGCCGCCGAAAACGAGCCCTGCACATGCGGCGCGAACGCCCATTGGGTCGCATGGGTGCGCGTCACTGCGCGTTTCAGGTCGGCGCCGAACAGCTTGTCCAGCCATTCAAGCGCGAAGGCGGTCATCTCGCCTGGGCCCTGCGCGACGAGATCGCGTCCGAACGACCCCGCCACGTCGACATAGGCCAGCGAGGAGCCGCCGACATTGCCGAGCAAGGCGGCCGTCCGATTGTTTTCGGCCTTCTCGAACACAAGATCGTCCCGCGCGAGTCCGAATGGATTGCCGGGAATATCGAGCACAATCCGCTCATAGGTACCGAGCCGGAGCCGGTTCAGCGCGTCGAGCTGCCGCTTCGGCAGGTCGGCGATCAGCTTGCCGTCCGCGAGCACATTGGTCGATACCGTGACGATGACGGCGCGCGCCTGCAATGCTCCCTTGGCGGTCTCGACCAGAACGCCGCCGCGTGGCTGCGTCGCGATGCGCGTTGCGGGCGTCGAAAGCCGCACCGGCAGACCCTCGGCAAGCTTCGCCAGCAACGTGCCGAAACCCTGGCGGCAATAGGCGTCGACGTCGCGCTCGGTGGAGCGCTGGAAATCGGCCGCGGACAGATCGGCGAAGTCCTTTCCGCAGCTGAACGGCCCCAGATAGAATTCGACCGAAGGTGCCCAGTCGCCGAGATCCCTGGGCATGGCTTGCGCAAGCGACAGATCGGCCTTGCCGCGCGCGGCATCCTCGATCGCGCGCCGCGCCCGCACCATCGCCGCGAAGAATTGCTCGAGCTCGCCCTCGCGTGCGTTGCGCCGGCCGATCCGCACTTTCTGGCCCGGTGGCGCCGGATAGATGTCGAGCCCGGCCCGCGGCGCCAGCCCGACAAGAGGATTTTGCTCCGGCGCATGCAGCCAATGCGCGCCGAGATCCACCGGCATGCCGAACATGGTGGAATCGGTGATGCAGCGCCCGCCGACGCGGTCTGCCGCTTCGAGCACCACGACGCGGCGTCCGGCGGCGACGATCTTGCGCGCAGCGGCGATGCCGGCAGCACCGGCGCCGACGATCACAATATCGGTCTCGGCAGCCATTGCCGTACGCCCCCATGCAGGGAGCGAGGCCGCCCCGGCTGCGATCGCGAGAAAGGACCGGCGGGAGATTGTGTCCATGGTTACCGGAGGCTTTGCACTCCCGCCTCACTACCCGCAAAAAGCAAGTCTTTGCAAATGTTTGATGTCAGCCGCGCTCAACCGCGCGTGAACGGCATGAACCGCTTTGCAACGGCTTTCGACGAAAATGAGGAAAAACAACCGGATCTGCGGCGCAACCCCGCTGCATACGGGAGGAGCGGCCATGAGCTTCGTGCTCGACGGCATCGGGCGGTTCCTCGCCCGCTATCTCGAAGAGCCGGTGAAGGGTTACGAGCCCTTCACACCGAGCGATTTCGATGCGCTTCAGGCGACCTTGCAGCCCGGCGACGTGCTCCTGGTCGAGGGCAACAATCACGTTTCCGGCATCATCAAGTATCTGACGCAATCCACATGGTCGCATGCCGCGCTCTATGTCGGCCGGATCGGCGATCGCGAGACCGCGGACGGCGAGCCGCTGACCCTGGTCGAGGCCAATCTCGGCGAGGGCGTGGTCGGTGCGCCGCTGTCGAAATATGCGCGCTATCACACCCGCATCTGCCGGCCGACCGGCCTCACCGCCGAAGACCGCGCGAGAGTCTGTGCCTATGCCAAGGAGCGCATCGGCTTCGATTACGATGTCAAGAACATCATCGACCTGATGCGCTTCCTGATGCCGCTGCCGATCCCGCAGAAATGGCGGCGCAAGATGATGGCGATGGGTTCGGGACATCCGACCCGGATCATCTGCTCGGCGCTGATCGCGCAGGCTTTCGAGCAGGTGCGCTATCCGATCCTGCCGAAGATCAGCCGCGTCGAAAGCGAATCCGCGCGCCAGGAGATTCTGGAGATCCGGCACTCGTCGCTCTATGCGCCGCGCGACTTCGACATCTCTCCTTATTTCGAAGTGGTGAAGCCGACGCTGGTCAGCGGCTTCGACTACAAGAAAGTGCAATGGGCCGACCTGCAGGTCTCGATCGATATCGATATTGCGGTCACCGTCGAGATCGAAGCCCCGCGCGCGATCGATGATGCGGCGCCGCTGGTGCCGGAATCGGCGACCAAGCGGCTCGCGCCTGCGTAAGGCTTTTTCGTCGCTCCCAAAAGCGTCGCCATGCGCTACTGCGCGCGCTTCGCCCAGGCGAGCGCGGCTTCGAGCCGGTCGTTGCCCCAGAATAATTCGCCGTCTTCGGTGAAGAAGCTCGGCGCGCCGAAAATGCCGAGGCCGCCCGCCTCTTCGGTTACGGTGCGGAGCTTCAGCTTGATCTGATCCGTTGCCGCTTGCTCCAGCACGGTCTGCGCCGGTGCGCCGGCTCGCTCAAGAACCTCAGCGATGACCTGCGGATCGTCGATCCGGCGACCCTCGCCGAATTGCGCCCGGAACACACCGCGGCAGAATTCCGGCTGCCAGACCTCGGCGCTGCCTGCGATCGCGCAGCGGGCTGGAAGAAGGGAATTTTGCGGAAACGGGTCCGGCTGCTGAAACGGTATGCCCAGCTCCGCGCAGAGCCGTTCAAGGTCGCGCCACATATGGCGGCCCTTGGCTTCGTAGATGTTGAAGGGCGAGGTATTCCAGCCCTGCGCCTTGAAGATCGGACCGAGCATGAAAGCGTGATAGCGGATTGCGATGCCGGCATCGGTCGCCAGCGCCTCGATCCGCATGCAGGCCGGATAGGAATAGGTTGAGGCGAAATCGAACCAGAAATCGACGACGGGGTTGCTCATGCCTTACTCTCGCAGAGCCCGATCGGGGCCGTGAACGCGACGCGCGGTTTGGCGTTTTATGATTATCATGGCGGACGCCACAAGTTCCCAACAGCCCGGAGGATTTATGCCAAAACTCGCCATCTCCGCGATCGTTGCCGCACTGCTGCTGGCCGGCACTGCGCCCGGGCAGGCCCGCGAATATCCCTGGTGCGCCCGCTATGACTGGACCACCCGCAATTGCGGCTTCGTCAGCTTCCAGCAATGCCTCGCCACGATTTCCGGGATTGGCGGCCGCTGCGAGCCAAACCCGTTCTACAAGGCCCCGCCGCCGCGCAAGCGAAAGGCCCGTTAGGACGTGTCCGGCCGCGGTCCCGGGACGCGGGCCGAGGCGTCGGATCGGCCGCACCGCAGTTGCACCGGTCCCGGTTCTGCCTATAGTCCCCCCGCCTTTGAGCGGATGGGACAATATTCATGGCCGACAAGCCCAAGAAAGACGTCAAGAAGGTCGTTCTCGCCTATTCGGGCGGGCTCGATACCTCGATCATTCTGAAATGGCTGCAGCAGACTTACGGGGCCGAGGTGGTGACCTTCACCGCCGATCTGGGTCAGGGCGAGGAGCTCGAGCCGGCCCGTGCCAAGGCTGTCCTGCTCGGCATCAAGCCGGAGAACATCTTCATCGAGGATCTGCGCGAGGAATTCGTCCGCGATTATGTGTTCCCGATGTTTCGCGCCAACACGGTCTATGAGGGACAGTATCTGCTCGGCACCTCGATCGCGCGTCCGCTCATCGCCAAGAAGCAGATCGAAATCGCCGAGAAAGTCGGCGCCGATGCCGTGGCCCATGGCGCGACCGGCAAGGGCAACGACCAGGTTCGTTTCGAGCTGACCTATTATGCGCTCAAGCCCGA
>NZ_JBKBVB010000113.1:0-14370 GCF_046289595.1 Pseudorhodoplanes sp. | reverse complement strand
AGGACGGCAAATACCAGAAAAAAGTCTACACGCTGCCCAAGCATCTCGACGAGAAGGTCGCGCGTCTGCATCTCGACAAGATCGGGGTGAAGCTGACCAAGCTCACCAAGGATCAGGCCGACTATATCGGCGTGAAGGTGGAAGGGCCGTACAAGCCGGACCACTACCGGTATTGATATTGCTTCGCGGAAACGCTCCCTTGTCGGGGGATGGAAATCGAATGGCCGGGCAATGCCCGGCCATTTGTTTGATGTAAGGTACGGTCCGACAACGGGGGATGCGCGTGGCAAAGCCGGCCAAGACAAAGAGCAAGCCAAGCAAGTCCGCGTCGAAACGCAAAGCCGCCAGCAAGACCGGGCAACCCAAGCTCCTCTCAGGCGGCAATCCGCAAATCGCGAAGGGGTATGGCGACGCGCCGGTGCAGGCCTATATCGCGGCGATGCCGGACTGGAAGCGCGATGCCGGCCGCCGCATCGACGCGCTGATCGCGCGCGCCGTTCCCGGCGTGGAGAAGGCGGTGAAATGGAATTCGCCATTCTACGGCGTCGAGGAGAACCACTATTTCCTCAGCTTCCATGTCTTCGCGAAATACATCAAGGTCGCATTCTTCCGCGGGGCTTCGCTCGACCCGGTGCCGCCCGGCGCCTCGAAGCAGACGGAGGTGCGCTATCTCGACATTTACGAGGACGGGTTCGACGAGGCGCAATTTGCGGACTGGGTGAAGCAGGCAAGCAAGCTGCCCGGCGAGAAGATGTGATCATGGACGTATCGCCAAAGACGGCCGCGCGCTCGCCTGTCTCGAAACCGGCGATCTGAGCGGGCCGCCGGTGATTCACAACAATGCCAGTCCACCGGCGCCGTGTTTTGTTATAGGCTCAGCATCGGGAGGAACCCAGCATGGATCAACGCACGCTGCCGCCGCCGCGCCTTGCACCTTTGCCGCCGGAAACCACGCCTGAACTGAAGGCCCAATTCGATGGCGCGATCGCGCGCATGGGCTTCATCCCGAATTCCATGCTGATCATGCAGCGCGATCCTGCGCTGACCCGCGCGTTCGCGCAGATGTCGGCCGCCATCTGGCGCTCGGACAGCAAGGTCGATCTGAAACTGAAACGGTTGATTTCGCATGTCGCGAGCCGCTCGGCCGGCTGCAAATACTGCATGGCGCATACGGCAGAAGGTGCGTCCAAACTCGGCGTCGATCAGCAAAAGCTCGACGAGGTCTGGAGCTACCAGACGAGCCCGCTCTATACGGCCGCCGAACGCGCCGCACTCGATGTCGCGGTCGCAGCGGGTTGCGTTCCCAATGCTGTGACCGACGAAATGTTCACGGAACTCCGCAAGCATTGGAGCGAGGAGCAGATCGTGGAAATCGTCGGCGTGATCGCGCTGTTCGGATTCCTCAATCGCTGGAACGACACGTTCGCCACCCCTTTGGAAGACGAACCGCTGCATTTCGGCGAGGCCCATCTGGCTGCGCAGGGCTGGGATGCCGGAAAGCACCGGCGCTGAGCGCGGTCCCGTGGCTCACATTTTCTTGAAGTGAGGCAGGCGTAACGTTTGGAGCCCATCCGCCGAAATCAGGAGATGCCGCCGAACATGACCCGCGGCTTGTGCAACATCTTGACAGGGTGAAATCGCGATGCTCGACAAACGTCAATTCCTTGGTGTGCTCGGCCTTTGCCTCGCGCTGCCTTTCGCCTCTCCCGCGCTCGCGGCAGACAAAAAGCCTTTCACCGCGGCAGCATTCGAAGCGGCGCAGGCGCAGGGCAAGCCGATTCTGATCGACGTGTCCGCTCCCTGGTGCCCGACCTGCCGCGCCCAGGCACCGATCCTGTCGAAATTGATGAGCGATCCGCGCTTCAAGAATCTGGTCGCATTCAATGTCGATTACGATTCGCAGAAGGACGTACTGCGCAAGCTCAACGTGCAACGCCAGAGCACACTGATCGTGTTCAAGGGCAAGCAGGAAGCCGGCCGTTCGGTCGCGGATACCAATCCGGCGTCCATCGAGGCTCTGGTTGCGAAGGCGCTCTGACCGGCCATGGCGGGTATCGGGCTCGCATTCCTGGCCGGGCTGTTGTCGATCCTGTCGCCGTGCGTGCTGCCGCTGGTTCCGATCGTGATCGGTGCGGCGACGGGCGAGCATCGCTACGGGCCCGCGGCGCTCGCCGCGGGGCTTGCGCTGTCCTTTGTGACCATAGGATTGTTCGTCGCGACCGTCGGCTTCTCGCTGGGTCTCGACCAGGACATCTTCCGTGCGATTGCCGCGCTGCTTCTGATCGCTATCGGTGGCGCATTGCTGGTTCCGCGCTTGCAGATGAGGCTTGCCGCGGCGGCGGGGCCGGTGGGCAACTGGGCGCAGGCGCAGACGGGAGAACTTCGCGGCCGGGGACTTGGCAAGCAATTCGGCGTCGGCGTGCTGCTGGGTGCGGTCTGGAGTCCGTGTGTGGGGCCAACCCTTGGCGCAGCCTCGCTCCTCGCTGCGCGCGCGGAAAATCTCGGCACCGTCGCGCTCACCATGTTCGCATTCGGGATCGGTGCGGCGCTGCCGCTGCTGGCAATCGGCATGATGTCGCGTGAAGCTCTGGCGCGCTGGCGCGGCCGTATGCTGGCCGCTGGCAGCGGCGGCAAGGCGGTCATGGGCGCGATCCTGGTGACGACCGGCGTGCTGATCGTCACCGGCCTCGACAAGCGGGTGGAGGCATTTCTGGTCGAGGCATCGCCGGCCTGGCTGACCGAGCTGACCACACGATTCTGATGCGCCTGCAGGGCCTCACAGCGTCAGCTGCACCAGCACAAGATCGAGCCGTTTGCCGAATTTCTCGCCGACGCCGGGCAGCCGCCCCGCTTCCTCGAAGCCCATATTCTCGTGCAACGCCAGCGAGGCATAATTCGAGGCGTCGATCGCCCCGATCATGACCCGTTTGCCCAGGCGCCGGGCCTCGTCGATCAGCGCGGATAGCAGCATGCGGCCAAGGCCTTTGCCCTGTGCTTGGTCCAGCACATAGACGGAATGCTCAACCGTGTGCCGGTAGCCCTCGAAGGGGCGGAACTCGCCGAAGCTGCCGTAGCCCAGAACGCCGTCCTCGTCCGCCACCAGCACCGGGAAACCCAGCCGCTGCCGCCGCTCAAACCAGATGCGGCGCCCTTCCAGATCGGACGGCGCCTCGTTCCAGATCGCCGTGGTTTTCATGACGGCGTCGTTATAGATCGCCAGAATCGCGGGCAGATCGGCTTCCGTCGCGGGCCGGATCGTCGCCACTCCAAGTGCCTCCCACATGCCCCGGGCCGGGCCTGTTATCGTTGCTTGTCGCCCAATTCCCGCAATGCTATCCCGCCCGCCATGACAGCGGCAACCATCGACAATATCCGCAATTTTTCCATCGTCGCGCATATCGACCACGGCAAGTCCACGCTTGCCGACCGGCTGATTCAGCTCACCGGGGCGATGGACGCGCGGGAGATGGCGGGCAAGGAGCAGGTGCTCGACTCGATGGACATCGAGCGCGAGCGCGGCATCACCATCAAGGCGCAAACCGTGCGCCTGCGCCACCGGGCGCTGAACGGAAAGGAATATATTCTTAATTTGATCGACACGCCCGGGCATGTCGATTTCGCCTATGAGGTGAACCGCTCGCTCGCCGCCTGCGAGGGCTCGCTCCTTGTGGTCGATGCCTCGCAAGGGGTGGAGGCGCAGACGCTCGCCAATGTCTATCAGGCGATCGACAACAACCACGAGATCGTGCCGGTCCTCAACAAGGTGGACCTGCCGGCCGCCGAGCCGGAAAAGGTCAAGCAGCAGATCGAGGACGTGATTGGCATCGATGCGTCCGACGCAATCCCGATTTCGGCCAAGACCGGCATCGGCATTCCCGATGTGCTGGAAGCGATCGTCAATCGCCTGCCGGCGCCGAAGGGCGACCGCAATGGCACGCTGAAGGCGCTGCTGGTGGATTCCTGGTACGATCCCTATCTCGGCGTCATCGTGCTGGTGCGCATTGTCGACGGCACGCTGAAGGAAGGCGATCGCATCCAGATGATGGGCACGGGTGCGGTCTACGATGTCGACCGGGTCGGCGTGTTCACGCCGAAGAAGGTCGAAGTCGCCGAACTCGGCCCCGGCGAGATCGGCTTCCTCACCGCCTCGATCAAGGAGGTGGCCGACACCCGCGTCGGCGACACCATCACCGATGCGCGCAAGCCGGTGGCCGAGCCGCTGCCCGGCTTCAAGCCGGCGATTCCGGTGGTATTCTGCGGCCTGTTTCCTGTCGATGCCGCGCAATTCGAAGACCTGCGCGCGGCGATGGGCAAGCTGCGGCTGAACGATGCGAGCTTCTCATTCGAGATGGAGACGAGCGCCGCGCTCGGCTTCGGCTTCCGCTGCGGCTTTCTGGGCTTGTTGCATCTGGAAATCATCCAGGAGCGGCTGGAGCGCGAATTCAATCTCGACCTGATCGCGACCGCGCCGAGCGTGATCTACAAGATCACGCAGACCGACGGCACCCAGCTCGAAATCCACAATCCGGTCGACATGCCGGATGTGGTGAAGATCGAGGAGATCCAGGAGCCCTGGATCGAGGCGACGATTCTGACACCCGACGAGTATCTCGGCTCGGTGCTGAAGCTCTGCCAGGACCGGCGCGGCAACCAGAAAGAGCTGACCTATGTCGGCAATCGCGCCATGGTGAAATACGACCTGCCGCTCAACGAGGTGGTGTTCGATTTCTACGACCGGCTGAAATCGGTGTCGAAGGGCTATGCGTCGTTCGACTATCACCTGACCGACTATCGTCCGTCCGATCTCGTCAAGATGCAGATTCTTGTCAACGGCGAGCCGGTCGATGCGCTGGCGATGCTGGTGCACAAGACCCGCGCCGAGGGCCGCGGCCGCGCCATGGTGGAGAAGCTGAAGGAGCTGATCCCGCCGCACATGTTCCAGGTGCCGATCCAGGCAGCGATCGGCGGCAAGGTGATCGCGCGCGAGACCGTACGCGCGCTGCGCAAGGACGTGACCGCGAAATGCTACGGCGGCGACGCCACGCGCAAGCGCAAACTTCTGGAGAAGCAGAAGGAAGGCAAGAAGAAGATGCGCCAGTACGGCAAGGTGGACATCCCGCAGGAGGCCTTCATCGCGGCGCTGAAGGTGGATACGTAACCGGTTCAGCGCAGGCGCAGCATGGCGGACCCCAAATCCCTGCGGTTCACAAGGCACGCCGAAGACGTTATTCTGGAGCGCAGGCTCGATCGAAGCTGGATCGAAAGGACAGTGAGGCAACCGGACTGGTCTCGTCCCGACCCGTTTCGCCCGGGGGTGGAACGCCGGTTTCGCCGAATCCCTGAGTTTGGTGACCGTGTACTCAGGGTGGCCTGCGCAGAGGCCGAACATGAAATTCGTATATTGACGATATTCTTCGAACGCGCAGAGACCGTCATGACCCCGAAAGTCAAATATAGCCCTGAAGACAATGCGGCCTATATCCGCCTGTCGCAGCAGGACATCCTTGAGAGTGCCGAAGTGGCCCCGGGCGTGGTGTTCGATTACGACGCGGAAGGCCGCATTGTCGGCATTGAACTGCTCGACGCGCGCGCGCAGCTTTCGCCGGAAGTGCTGACTGAAGCTGCCTAATGCCGTGTGGGTGCAACGGTAGTGTTGTGCAAGCTATGACCGCCAAATGCTGCGGTAGAAACATAGTATTCAAACGAAAAAAATCTTCTTCAGCGAAAATCGGAGGCTTGTACGGCGTGCGGCATCGTTTTGCAGGCTGCGTAGAGAAGCCGAGCTTCTGGCGTGATATTGTGGTGCTGAAGATCGATTATGATCGCTTTAGGCGGAATGCTGCACGTTAGGCTGAATCCAGCATATTTCTCGCCGCCTTCAAATCATAAGGACTTGCTTTTCATCAGGCTCCATCATCAAGCTGAGCGGCAGTTGTTCCTGATCGACTATAGGCACCAGCGCTAACAGAATCCGAGTGTGGCCGTTTTCTTCTTCCCGAAATTGTGACGCAAGCTTTCGAAGTAGTCGCTCGGGCGTTTGCGGCCCAGTCGTCTCTGAACCGATTGACAACATGTCGATAAGTTGTCCGATGCTGTAAGCTACCTGTTTCGCAAGTTTGGCTCGCCGAAAAAATGCGAACATTTCGATATCAGCCGCTAGATTGCGGGGAAAGACCTTTGCAGACCTTATGCGGCACCAGCGCAGAAATGGGATCGTATCGCTGTGGGGAGCGAGGCCGTATGGCGTTTCGCTCAAGTGGCGACCGCTACTCCGCCGCATCTCCGACCGGCCGTAACTCCCCGGCCTCCTTCATTTCATCGTGCAGCGCGATGGGATCCCAATCATACCCGTTCGGCCAGGTTAGAACGCCGTCCTCGACAAAAACACGCCGGAAATAGGCCGGGTCTTTGAGTGGCTCCAGCATCGGGCCGCTTTCGGATTTGATGAACGAGAAGTCCCGTTCACCGATTGTGTCATCGGAAAACTC
This sequence comes from Pseudorhodoplanes sp., assembly GCF_046289595.1. Lineage (GTDB taxonomy): Bacteria > Pseudomonadota > Alphaproteobacteria > Rhizobiales > Xanthobacteraceae > Pseudorhodoplanes. The sequence goes on along the minus strand of NZ_JBKBVB010000113.1, from coordinate 7,882 downwards.
GACGGCCAGCCGATAGTCGCCGAGAACCTTCGCCTTTCGCACCTTAATCAGCATCGTCGTCGGGTCCCGGAATTCGCTCCAGCGTCTCGTGTCGTTGCGCACGTTCCCAGTTGGCGATCAATTCTGCGCGGCGCATCGTCACCCATCGCCGGATAATCAGCATCACAGTCGGCGGTAATTTCCCGCGCAACACGCGGGCATCGTCGATGGCAATCAACGCCTCATAGCCCGCATAGATAACGTGAATATGCGGCGGATTGTGGTCGCGATGATACATCGCGATGGCGATACCGAGAAAGTAGGCGATTGTCGGCAAATCGAAATCTCCCGAAGGGAGATAATCATAGCCGAGCCTTCTGGAAGGCACATATTGACTTTATTCCTATCATCTGCTACCCACCATCTCGCTTGATGGAGCGCCGGGAGGCGCCGGGCCCTTGCGCCAAGGGCTCGCGCGCCTCCGGAGAGAGGCTGCGAACGCGTCGTGGCTTTTCTTCCGAGGCGCGCGGCGGGGTGCGTCAATCCCCGCCAAAGGGTGCCTCGCCAGCACCCTGGCGCCTCCCGGCGCTTCATCTCTCTTCGTGAGAGAATGAAAAAAGGGATCGGCGTTCTCCGCGCCATCAAACAACAGGAGCGACGACGCGCGTCCCGCTCAAGCCGCGCGGTCGGGCTGCGCGTTTCGCCGGCCGCTCCGCGCCCGCGTCCGCTCCCCTGCCAGCACAAAGTCGGCATCGAGGTCGCGGATCGGCACCGAGAGGTCTGAGGGAATATGGCCCGATGCGGTCAGCGCCAGATAGCGCGTGCAGCAGACGCGCAGGAACGAGGCGAAGTTCGACAGGTCGGCGCCGGTCTCGGCAAGCTCATCGTAGAGTTTCGCAATCAGCTGATTGACCGTCATGCCGTCGCGCGCGCCGATCTCCTCCAGCACCTGCCAGAACATCGCTTCCAGGCGGATGCTGGTCGAGACGCGATGCAGACGCAGCGAGCGCGTCTGCGCACGGTAGAGCGCCGGATCGGCGCCGATGAAAATCCGGCACATCGCCACCTCCATGCCGCGCGGGTTGCGCGCCGGCAGCAAGTGTCGGCCGCGCGCGGCGCCGCCGTCAATGTCTCATGCGGCTGCTCGCACCTGCTCGTGGCTGATGCGGGTGCCGAGGACGGCGAGGAACTGGCTGAGCCAGGCCGGATGCGCCGGCCAGGCCGGTGCGGTGACCAGAAAATCGTGGGTATGGGCGGCGTCGATGGCGATGTCGGCAAAATGTCCGCCGGCCAGTTCGACGTCCGGACGGCAGGCGGGATAGGCCGAACATTGCCGGTCCTTGAGCACGCCGGCGGCCGCCAGCAATTGCGCGCCGTGGCAAATGGCCGCCACCGGCTTCTTGGCGTCGAAGAAGTGGCGAACCATGGCGACCACGTCCGGATTGAGGCGCAGATATTCCGGGGCGCGGCCGCCGGGAATCACCAGTGCGTCGTAGTCTTCGGCCCTGGTCGCGGCGAAGTCGGCGTTCAGCGCGAAATTGTGGCCGCGCTTTTCCGAATAGGTCTGCTGGCCCTCGAAGTCGTGGATCGAGGTGGCGATGCTTTCGCCCGGCTTCTTGCCGGGACACACCGCATCGACGCTGTGGCCAACCGCCTGCAGCGCCTGAAACGGCACCATGATCTCGTAGTCCTCGCCGAAATCGCCGACGATCATCAGGATGCGCTTGCCCGCCATGGTCGTTCTCCCTTGCCTGTTGGTTCTGGCCTGTGCGGCCTTGCAGGCATTATCGCCGGGGAGGACGGTTGCGGGTGTTATCCGGCTACTGCGCTGCGGCTGCGCGCCTCAGCCCGGCTTTTTGAACAGCGCCATCGCCTCGTCCGCCAGCACGCCGCCTTTGATCTCGATCGGCGCGAACCTTGAGCGGGCTGCGATTTCGGCGGCCGGGACCATGATCTGGTCGATCACGGTGGCGAGCTGGTCGACCGAGGCCGCAAAGACCAGACGGCCGAAATGGCACCAGATGATCGCCCCCATGCACATCGCGCAAGGTTCGCCCGAGGTGTAAAGCGTCGATCCGCGCAGCGCTTTCGGTCCATGCGCGGCCAGCGCGCGGCGGATTGCGACCATCTCGCCATGCGCAGTCGGATCGCGCTCGGTGCGGCCAAGATTGCGTCCGCGCGCGATCACCTTGCCGTTGCGCACGATCACCGCGCCGAACGGAAAGTCGGCGCGCCGCGCTTCGTCGATCGCCATGCGCATGAAGCGCTCGTCCTGCGCGTCCGGCAAGGCGGCATCGGCGGCAAAGCCGGACGATGGCATCAGCGCCGCCGCTGCGAGGCCCGCGAGTACGAAGCGGCGGCTCGGCAGACGGCATCCGCACGTGTCAGGGTGACGTGACGCTTTGGACGAGCCGTCGCCGGTCATGGTGCTCTCCTGCTGCAGGCGATGATGCGCCGGACATCGAACGGCGCAAGCCGAGCTTGACTGATTCGGCGGCGACATGACCATGAGCCGACGCTGTTGCAGGATCAAAGCGATGTTCAGGACTTGACTTCGCACGCAGGCGCTTCGACCCTGCACGGCGCAAATCACCAACGGAGGGCACATGCCGTACGCATTCGAAATTTATAAGGACCGTGCGGGCGAATTCCGCGTCCGTTTCAAGGCGCCGAACGGCGAGAAGATGTTCGCATCGGAAGGTTATGCGTCAAAGGCTGCGGCAAACAATCTGATCAAGTCGGTGCTGAAGAACGGCCCCGGCGCAGCGGTCATCGATACCACCAAGACGGTCAAGGCCGCCAAGGTCGCGAAGAAGAAAAAGGCCTGAGCGGCTCGCTTCGATGCGCCGCGAGTGCGGAGCCGGAGGGCGCTGTGGCTCCGTCCGTTCCGCGTCTCGCCGCGCACGATGCCCCCGGCGCAGGTCACGGGCGGCGTTCTTTCATCGAAAATTCGAGGCTTCCATCGCGCAGGCCCAAGCTGGCACCAGCGCCGGGGCTTCCGCATGCGGCTCGATGAACACTGCAGCGGTGAGGCGGACAGCATGCAGAACGTCGGAGAGCGTGTCTGTGCTTATGGCTCGCTGCCGAAGCCGAACGATCCAACAAGGGTGCGGACGAATGGCGAAGAAAAGCGCCCTGAGCGCGGATTGTAACGCCGCCAGGACCCGTGGTCCCTATTCCACTTTGGCCGCGGCAGACGGTGCCTTGGCGGACTCCGCGGTCTTCGCCGCTGGCTCTCCGGCGCGCGCGCTTGACGGCTCGATGACGATCCGCGTTTTCGCCATGCCCTGCTTCTTCACGAGGTTGAACAGCACGGCGGCGTCGCGCGGATGCAGCCGCACGCAGCCCTTCGAGGCGCGCCGGCCCAGCCGCTTGATCTGGTCGGTGCCGTGAATGGCGTAATGGCCGTGGAAGAAGATCGAGTAAGGCATCGGCGCCATGTTGTAGAGACGCGAATGCCAGGTCCGCTCCAGCCGCTGCGGCCTGTAGGTGCCGTTCGGCGGTCCGCCCGCAAGGCCGGTGGACACCACGAAGCTGTGGGTCGGCACGCCGTCCACGATCACCGCCATCCGCTGTGCCGACTTGTCCACCCGGATCACAATCTCGGCCTGCGCGGCGGAGCAGGCCAGGCCGGCAGCGAAGGCTGTCCCGGCGGCAAAGGCGGCAAAGGGACGCATGACAAACCTCAATCCGGCAGACTCAGCCTCGATCCTGTACAAACGCGCTTCCAGACTCAATTCGAGACTGTAAAATCTCCTGCCCAAGATACCGTTAAGGGGGTCACTCCGATGCGGGTGCTTTCGTTCACATTGGCGTTTGCAGCGACACTGTGGCTGAACGGTGCAGCCGCTGCACAGGAGAAAGGCAGCGTCGACCCCAAGCCGCTGCCGCCGCTCGCCAATCCGAACGATCCGAAGACTCCCGCCAAGGATCTGTTCGGCCGCAAGCAAACACCGGCCAATCTGCAGGCCCGCGCCATCGGCTTCTATACGCGCGGCTGCCTCGCCGGCGGAATTGCGCTGCCGGTGAACGGCAAGAACTGGCAGGTCATGCGGCTGTCACGAAACCGCAACTGGGGCCACCCGGAGCTGATCGCATTTCTCGAACGGCTTGCGGAAAAGGCGCCCTCGGTCGGCTGGAACGGACTTCTGGTCGGCGATCTGGCGCAGGCGCGCGGCGGCCCGATGCTGACCGGCCATGCCAGCCATCAAGTGGGGCTCGATGCCGATATCTGGCTGACGCCGATGCCGAATCGCGAATTGACACGGCTGGAGCGCGAGGAAATGTCGGCGACCAATGTGGTGCGCGCCGACAAGCTCGATGTCGATCCGCAAATCTGGACGCCGGGCCATGTCGGCATCATCCGCGCCGCTGCGGAAGATCCGGCGGTCGAGCGCATCCTGGTCAATGCAGCGATCAAGAAGGCGCTGTGCCGCGATGCGCGCGGCGACCGCTCGTGGCTTGCGAAAGTGCGTCCGTGGTACTGGCACAATTATCATTTCCATGTGCGCATCGGCTGCCCCAAGGACTCGCCGACCTGCAAGCCGCAGCCGCCGATCGGCGAAGGCGACGGCTGCGGCGCCGAGCTCGCCTATTGGTTCCAGCCGAAGATACTCGCGCCGCCCGAACCGCCCGCCGACCGGCCGCGCAAGCACATGACCATGGCCGATCTGCCTGCGGAGTGCCGGCAGGTGCTGGTGGCGGATTAGACGCTCGCGATTTCGGGGCACGCGCGGAGCGCGTAAACCCGGAATCCATCTTCGCTTGTCGGGTGCCGTGGTTGGATTTCGGGTCCGTTGCTTCGCGACGTCCCGGGATGACGGCTAATGATTCTCCGTCTCGATCGCGCGCATGACGGCGTCCGTAACCTGCCGCGTGGTCGCCTTGCCGCCGAGGTCGGGCGGATGCAGCGCAGGATCGGCGGTGACGCGTTCGATCGCTTTCATCAGGCGTGCGGCGGCGGCCGTTTCGCCGAGATGATCGAGCATCATCACGCCGGTCCAGAACGCGCCGATCGGATTGGCGATGCCCTTGCCGGTGATATCGAAGGCCGAGCCGTGGATCGGCTCGAACATCGAGGGAGTATGGCGTTCGGGATTGAGGTTTGCGGTCGGCGCGATGCCGAGCGATCCGGCGAGCGCCGCCGCAAGGTCGGACAGAATATCGGCATGCAGATTGGTGGCGACGATGGTATCGAGCGTTGCGGGGCGCAACGTCATGCGCATGGTCATGGCGTCAACCAGCATCTTGTCCCAAGTCACGTCGGGATAATCGCGCGCAACGTCGGCGGCGATGTCGTCCCACATCACCATGCCGTGGCGCTGCGCGTTCGACTTGGTGACAACGGTGAGACGCTTGCGCGGACGCGACCGCGCCAGATCGAAGGCGAAGCGGATGATCCGCGTCACGCCGGCCCGTGTGAACATCGACACATCGGTCGCGACCTCTTCTGGCAACCCCTGATGGACGCGTCCGCCGACACCCGCATATTCGCCTTCCGAATTCTCGCGCACGATCACCCAGTCAAGTTCGGGTCCGCTGACATGGCGCAAGGGGCTCGTGATGCCGGGCAGCACGCGGGTCGGCCTCACATTGGCGTATTGATCGAGCGGCTGGCAGATTGCGAGCCGCAAGCCCCATAGCGTGATGTGGTCCGGGATGTCGGGCGCGCCGACCGCGCCGAAATAGATCGCGTCGAACTTGCGCAAGAGGTCGGCGCCGCCGTCTGGCATCATGACGCCGTGCTTGCGGTAATGATCCGAACCCCAGTCGAAATGTGTCACATTGAGCGCAAAGCCGCCGTCGCGTTGCGCGCAGGCTGATAGGACATCAAGGCCCGCGGCGATGACTTCGGGGCCGATGCCGTCACCGCCGATCGCGGCGATCCTGTGGGTACGCATGATCGATCCTTTCCGGATCAGGGTTCGCCGAGTTTCAGGCCGCGCAGCACGACAAGCTGGGTCCGGGCGCCGCCGATGCCGAAATCGTCATCGTTGATCAACACAAACGCGTCGTCGGGCAGACGGGCGAGGCCCTCGGTCTTGCCGGCAATTTTCGGAAAGTCCGCAGTGTCGAACCGCAATGTCTTCCTCGCCGGGGTGATCATAACGTCGGCCAGATGACTCTGCTCGAGCGTCGGCAGGGTCTTGGCATCGTCCCATGGGGTATTGAGAATGTCGGTCGCATTGCCCAGGTCGATCTCGTAGAGCTTGGTGGTTGCTTCGGTCCGTTCGATCACCAGCAGACGGTCTGCGCCGGTCAGGACCATGGCGCTGATGCGCGGGTCGGATTGATTGTTCGAGGGGTCGCGCCGGAAGGTTTTCGGCTCGTCCAATTCATAGACATATTCTCCGACCATCTGCATCGAGGTGCGCTCCAGCTTGAACAAACGCACGTTGCGCGAGACGCGGTATGCTGCCGTATCCGGATTGGCGAGCGGGCTCTGCATGATGAAATACAGGTGCCGCTCGTCGTCGGAAACCGCCAGGGCTTCGATGCCGCGATTGAGCTGACGTTTGGCCAGAATCGCCGGCAGCGTGCCGACGACATCGTAATTGGCGCCGGTGAATTCAGCCTCGGTGCCCCGCGGCACATGGCGGGCGATGACGCGGCCGTCGACCGAGACATGCAGGATCGACGGTGCATTCTCGTCGGCAATCCAGAAGGTGCCGTCGGTCAGCCGCACGATCGCTTCGGCATCGATGCCGCCAATGTCCTGATCCAGCCTTCGCCCGCGGCCGTCGAGCGGGATTTCTGTCGTGGCGCTGCGCAGCGGATTGGGCAGGCCGGATAGCGGGGCGCCGTCGCGATCCTTGACGGTGATGACGTCGGTGATGCGGAACGTGCCGGTCTCGGTCAGCATCACCCGGTAGATCGAGGGCGCGTAGGCGGGGGTCAGATAGATGCGGCCGTTCCTGACCTCGCGGCAGGCGGCAAGCTCGGCATGCGCAATGGCCTTGAAATCGCTGCACGCGATGTTCGGGCCGCGGTCTCCGACGGTCCAGATCACGTTCGGCGGATCGTCGGGATGACGAAACGCGCCGCTGCCGATGCCGACCGACAAGTTCAGGATTCGGCCGTTGTCGAACCGGTATCGCCCCATATGGAGCAGGGTGTCGTCGCTGAGATAGTCGCGGACTGAAATGTCGGAGGCGGGCGCGACAGCCGTGAGGCCAAAGAGGATGGCAAAGGCGAGACGAGAGCGCATCGGCGGTAATCTATTCACGCGGCCGGCCGGGGCAGCCCGTCTGCTCCAGCCCGGCCTATCTGTCTCACGATCCCGCCCGGTCGCGCAAAGGCGGAAAACGCGGCGGTCGGCTGTTTCCCCACTGTGCCGCGGTCTGCGCAGCCCGTCCGCTCCGGTGCCGGGGACCGGCCAAAAGCCGCCCCTGCGGGCAGCAGATTGACGGTCGGTGAATCCGGCGTGCCAGGACGCAGTGGAAAGCTCTGGAAGTTGGTTATTTAGTTAACGAACTGTGGCAATAATGCACTAGTGGGCTGTGCGATCCCTCTTTAACGTCGGCCCGTTGATTCACCTGGGGGCTCCCAATGAAGAAGTGTCTGATGGCTACCGTGGCGGTGCTCACTCTCCTGAGCGCGGCTGGGTGCACCATGTACGGCAAGGCTCCGGTCGGCAAGGCGCCGGTCGTCGCCAAGTACTAAACGGCTACGGTCGAGAAAGGGCCGGTTATCCACCGGCCCCTTTCTGCCTTTCCGTAGGCCGCGCAAGTCAGTGCGACTTCGCGTGGAGCCGCGTGGTGTGCGAAATTTCGGCCTGTGCGGGCTAGGTAGTGGACTCATAATGCCTGAGCCAGAGGCGTGACGCCGCCAGTGCGATGGCAGCAAGAAAGTTCCTGGCAAGCTTGTCGTATCGGGTGGCGATGCGCCGGAAGTGCTTCAGCTT
>NZ_JBKBVB010000112.1:0-14488 GCF_046289595.1 Pseudorhodoplanes sp. | reverse complement strand
CTGCCCCTTTTCCAGTGGAACACTAACGCCGCGCTCAAGCGCGGGCGCGACGAACAGCCGCGGCGTGCGGAAATCGGAGCCGGCCATGCCCCATATCGCCGCACTGCGGCGGCCGCCGCAACTTTCTTGTAACCGCTAACCGCTCTATGATGGCACAAATCGCGACTTGCCGCCGTGTCGCCTCCTTTGCAGGCTTGATCGGGCGGCCACCCGGAAGGCCGAGGGGCCGGGAGATTCGGACATGAGGCTGATTGCAGGTTTGACTGCCGCTGTCGCGCTGGGCGCCCTGATGGGACCTGCGGCGTATGCGCAGTCCGGCCCTCCGTCGTCGGGATGGAGCGCGCCCGGCGCGCCGCAGCCGGCGCAGCCGGGTCCCCCGAGCTCTGGATGGGGACCTCCCTCAGCGCCGGCCGCAGCCAAGCCGCCGTCTTCCGGTTGGGGTGCCCCGACAGCACCGTCGGCCTCGTTCGGGCCGGGAATGGGCGGCGGGCCCCAGCGCAATTGCATGGCCGAGGTTGGCCCGCTGCTGCAGGACGCGGAGGAGAAAGGCAAGGCCATCCAGCGCGCGGCCGCGACCAAAAAGCAGCCCGTGGTCTGCCAGGCGTTCCGAAATCTGGCGACGGCGGAAGGCAAAGTCGTCAAGTATTTCGAAGACCATGGCGCCGAATGCGGCGTACCGCCGGACGCCCTGAAGGCGCGCAGGGGCAATCTGGCAAAGATCGTCGAAGTCCGGACCAGGGTCTGCGATACGGCCGCAGCGCCGGCGCCGCGCGCGCCGAGCCTCTCCGATGCCCTCGGGACATCGCGGATCCCATCGGTCAACACCGATGTGCCGGCTCACACCAAACGCGGCTCGACCTTCGACACCCTGACCGGCAATCCGCTGCACCGATGAGCGGGACCGCCGGGCGCGTTGCCGATTCGACCGGGAACTGGGTCGATACGGCCGCTCCCGCCTGGCTGAAGCCTTACCTTCGGCTGGCGCGGCTCGACCGGCCGATCGGCGCCTGGCTGCTGCTCCTTCCCTGCTGGTGGTCGGCGGGGATTGCGGCGATCGCGGCCGGTGAGCCCTACCCCAATCCGTGGCATTGCCTGCTGTTCTTCATCGGCGCCTTCGCCATGCGCGGCGCGGGCTGTACCTGGAACGACATCGTCGACCGCGACCTCGATGCCAAAGTCGAGCGGACCCGTTCGCGGCCGATTCCGTCGGGCCAGGTGACCGCGCGCCGCGCTTTCGCGTTCCTGGTGCTGCAGGCGCTGATTGGCCTTGCGGTGCTGCTGCAATTCAATGCCTTCACCATTCTGGTTGGCATTGTGTCGCTGACCACGGTCGCGATCTATCCATTCCTGAAGCGATACACGCACTGGCCGCAGATCGGGCTCGGCCTCGCCTTTTCCTGGGGCGCGCTGATGGGCTGGCCCGCGGTGTTCGGCCGGCTCGATGTCGCGGCCTTCCTGCTTTATGCAGGCTCGATCGCCTGGGTGATCGCCTATGACACCATCTACGCGCATCAGGACCGCGAGGACGATGCGCTGATCGGCATCAAGTCGACCGCGATCCTGTTCGGCGAGCGCACCAAGCCGATGCTGGCGCAGTTTTTCGCGGCTGCCGTTGTGCTGATCGGCATCGCGGGCTGGTTCGCGGGCGGCGGGCTTGTGTTCGCGCTCGGTCTTGCCGCCTTCGCGCTGCATCTGTCCTGGCAGGTGTGGCGGCTCGACATATCCGACCCGGCGCTCTGCCTGCGGCTGTTCAAGTCCAATCGCGATGCCGGACTGATCCTGTTCGCCGGGATGATCCTCGACGCCTGGCTCAGGTGAGGCTCAGTTGCGTGCGATGATCTCGCGCTCGCCGCGATGCACCGTCTGCAGCCCGATATGCCGGCCGGGCTTGCGGCGCATCAGGATCGCGGGGCGCCGCTTGCGGATCGACGAGCGGCGCCGCCGGCGGGCGGTGTCCTTTTCGATCTGCAGGGCGCGGCGACCGGCGCAGACCTGCCGGACGTCGCCATCGGCCCCCCTGCGCCACAGGGACAAGCCAAGCACACGGCCCCAGGCCCGCCACAGCATCTCGGCCTCGTCGGCCGGCGCCTCTTCAAGCAATGGAATCGACAGACCCGGATCGGCATGATCGAGAATAACGGAAGCGGCGGGGCCTTCCCCGGCCGGTACCAGCGTGATGCCGACAAAGGCATCGACCGCCAGCCGGATTTTCATCCGCATCCCGCGGACTGCGCGCCGCAGCACCACTCGGTCGCGGTCGAGTTCGACCTGCCGCATCTGACCGTCCGCGCCGGCATCGCGCGCCGGAAAGCGGACTGGCAAAGCGAAAGGGTCGAGCCGCAACGCGCGGCCCGACCCGGCAGGCAAGGCCCCGCCGGCTTCCATTTGACGCCTCAATTGCTCCCCCGGACTTTTTTCGTCCGTTATGTTCGGGAGATTGCCACAATCCGGTCGGAAAGCGCTTAAAAAGCTCGGTTAATCAGGGGTTTCGGGGACATCCTCGTGTCTCATGCTTGACGAGTCGTTGCGCGCGGCATCATGCCGACAGGCAAAGGTCTCCTTGCCAGACCAGGCCGCGCCGCCTAAATCCGGACCATCAATGCATTCCCTCCTCGATCAATCCGCCCTGAGCAGCCTCGCCGAAGGCCTGGTCCGCGCCGCGCAAAAAGCCGGTGCGGATGCCGCCGACGCCATTGCCGTGCGCTCGGTGTCGGTCGGGGTCGATATCCGCGACGGCAAGGTCGAGGAATCCGAGCGCTCGGAGGGCGACGATGTCGGGCTGCGGGTGTTCGTCGGCAAACGTCAGGCAGTGGTGTCGACCAACGACATCCTGCGCACCGACGCGGCCGCACTGGCCGAACGCGCCGTCGCCATGGCGCGGGTGGCGCCGGAAGACCGCTTTGCCGGGCTGGCAGACCGTGAGCGGCTGGCGCAGAGCTTTCCCGATCTCGATCTGATAGACCCGGACATCCCTGCAGTGAGCGCACTCGAACAGCGTGCCCGGACCGCCGAAGCCGCAGCCCTTGCCGTCGAGGGCATCACCAAATCGGGCGGCGCTTCCGCCAGCGCCGGGATCAGCGGCATGGTGCTGGTGACCAGCGACGGCTTCCACGGCTCCTATCTTGCATCGCGCCAGAGCATATCGATGATGGCGATTGCGGGCGAAGGCACCGGCATGGAGCGCGACTACGATTACAGCTCGACGCTCCATGGCAGCGACCTGGAAGCACCCGAGGTGATCGGCCGCCGCGCCGGCGAGCGCGCGATCAAGCGGCTCAATCCGCGCAAGGTGAAGACCCAGAGCGTGCCGGTGATCTTCGATCCGCGGCTGTCGAACACCCTGATCAGCCATCTCGCCAGCGCCGCCAATGGCGCCTCGGTTGCGCGCAAGGCGAGCTTCCTGAAGGACAAGCTGGGCGAGCGGCTGTTCGCCCCCGGCATTCGCATCATCGACGATCCGCTGCGCAAGCGGGGCCTGCGCTCGCATCCCTTCGACGGCGAAGGCGTCGCCGTACAACCGATGAATCTCGTCGAGGACGGCGTTCTGACCTCGTGGTTCCTCGACAGCGCCACTGCGCGCGAACTCGGGCTGACCACCACCGGCCATGCCTCGCGCGGCGTCTCGGCGCCGCCGTCGCCGCTGCCGAGCAATCTCTATCTCGAAGGCGGCGCCTCGACACCGGCGCATCTGATCGCCGAGACCGGTACCGGCTTCTACGTCACCGATCTGATCGGGATGGGCATCAACCTCGTCACCGGCGATTACAGCCGCGGCGCCGCCGGCTTCTGGATCGAGAATGGCGAACTCACCTATGCGGTCAGCGAGGTGACCATCGCCGGTCATCTGACCGACATGTTCCGGTCGCTGACGCCTGCGAACGACCTGACCTTCAAATACGTCACCAATGCGCCGACCCTGCGCGTGGAGGGTTTGACCGTTGCCGGTCAATGAGCAGCAGAGCCCGAATGCCGCGCTCGCCCATGAGCTCGGCGATGCCTTGCGCGAGGCCGGCCGGATCGCGCTGACCTATTTTCGCGGTTCGATTCGCAGCTGGACCAAAGGTCACGATTCGCCGGTATCGGAAGCCGACATCGCGGTCGATGAGTTTCTCCACAATCGGCTGTCGCGCACGGGGTTCGGCTGGCTATCCGAGGAGAGCAAAGACGACCGCACGCGGCTTTCCGCCGAGAGGCTGTTCATCGTCGATCCGATCGACGGAACGCGATCCTTTCTCGCCGGGCGGCCGGACTGGTCGATTGTCGCCGCCGTGGTCGAACGCGGACGCCCCGTCGCATCGGCGGTGTACGTGCCGGTCGAAGATGCGCTTTATCTCGCCGCATCCGGCGAAGGCGCGACGTGTAACGGGCTCCGTATCGGTACAAGCGCCGGCGCCGGCCTCGCAGGCGCACGCATCGCCGGACCAAAGAAGATGCTGGAGCGGGTCCAGAGCATCGATCCTGCAGCGATCGAGGAGCCGAAAATCCACTCCCTTGCCTTGCGCATGACGCGTGTCGCGGAAGGCCGCATCGACGCGGCTTTCGCATCGATCAATGCCTATGACTGGGATCTTGCGGCAGCCGACCTTTTGGTGCACGAAGCGGGCGGCGCAATGACGAATTTCGCAGGTGCCGCGCCGGTCTACAATTTGCATGACCCCGTTCACGGCGCGATTCTCGCGGCCGGGCGCGAACGGCATGCCGCGATGCTCGACCTCGTGCGCAAGCGCCGCAAGGAATTCGCCTGACCCTTCCAGGAAGACCGTCCATGTCCGATCAGGCCCCGCAGAAGCAGTTACTTCATCTCGTGCTCGGAGGGGAGCTCACCAATCTCGACGGCGTCGAATTCAAGGACCTCAGCAAGGTCGACATTGTCGGGGTCTATCCAAATTATGCGACCGCCTATGCGGCGTGGCGGGCCAAGGCTCAGCAGACCGTGGACAATGCGCAGATGCGCTACTTCATCGTGCATCTGCACCGGCTGCTCGATCCCGAAGCGCCGGGCCGCTAAGCCTCGACGGAACCGCTTATGCTGTCGTCTCGGCGGATTGCGCGCGCACCCTGGGTGCAGAAGACCGTCGGCGTGCTGGCTGCGGAATATTTGCGTTTCGTGCATCTCACCAGCCGGACGGTGACGGTGCCCGGCGACATCTACGAACGCGCCGGCCCGGACCTGCCGGTCATCATTGCGATGTGGCACGGCCAGCATTTCATGGCCCCGTTCATCAAGAAGAACGGCTACAAGGCCAAGACGCTGATTTCCCGGCATCGTGACGGAGAAATGAATGCGGTGGCCGCCGAATGGCTGGGTGTTGAGACAATCCGCGGCTCGGGCGATCATGGCTCCGAATTTCATCGCAAGGGCGGCGTCAGTGCCTATTTCCAGATGCTGCAGGCATTGTCGGAGGGCTACAACGTGGCGTTGACAGCCGACGTGCCGAAAGTCTCGCGAGTGGTCGGACCCGGTATCATCCGGCTCGCCCGCGACTCCGGCCGTGCGATCTACCCGATTGCGCTTGCATCAAGTCGCAGAAAAGTCATCGACAACTGGGACCGCACCACCATCAACCTGCCGTTCAGTCTGATCGCCGGCGTGGTCGGCGATCCTGTCCGTGTCGGTTCGGACGCGACGGACGCCGATCTCGAGGCTGCGCGGCTGGCGCTCGAGGCCGAACTCAATGCGGCAACCGAACGGGCCTATGCCATCGCCGACGGCAAAACTGCGAGTGATCCGCGTGGCTGAACGGCTGCCCATGACATTGCGCGCCTATCGCCGCGCAATGTCGGCGGCGACGCCCCTTGCCGGCCTGTGGCTCAAGCGCCGCCTGCGGCGCGGCAAGGAGGATGAAGAGCGTCTGGCCGAGCGGCACGGCGAGTCGACCCTGGACCGCCCCACAGGCCCGCTCGTCTGGCTGCACGGCGCGAGCGTCGGCGAACTCAATGCGGTGTTTCCGCTGATCGAGCGCCTGCGCACCCAGGATATCCGGGTGCTGGTGACGTCGGGCACCGTCACCTCGGCGAAGGTGGCGAAGGACCGTCTCCCGGAGGACGTGCTGCATCAATACATCCCGCTCGATGCGCCGCATTTCGTCGGCCGCTTCCTCAACCACTGGCGGCCCGATCTCGGGCTTTTCGTCGAGCAGGATCTTTGGCCGAACCTGATTGTCTCGGCGGCGCGGCGGCGCATCCCGCTGGTGCTGATCAACGGCCGCATGTCGGAGCAATCGTTCAAGGGCTGGCGGTCGCTGCGCCGGACCGCCGAGGCGCTGCTCGGCAAATTCGACCTGTGCCTTGCGCAGTCGGCGCTGGATGCGGAGCGCTTCTCGCAGCTCGGCGTGACGACGGTCCATGTGACCGGCAATCTCAAGCTCGACGTTCCGGCGCCACCGGCCGACGAACTGAAACTCGCCGAGATGCAGCGGGCCGTCGCCGACCGGCAGGTACTGGTTGCAGCCTCTACGCATCCCGGCGAGGACGAGGCGGTGCTCGAAGCGCATCGGCGCGCCCGCAAGACCAGACCGCGGCTCATCACCATCATCGCGCCGCGGCACCCGGAACGCGGGCGCGAGGTGCTTGATCGCGCCGTGTCCGCAGGCTCCCGCGCCATGTTGCGCTCGCACGGCACGGTGCCGGACGCCCTTACCGATGTCTATGTCGCCGACACCATCGGCGAGCTCGGCGTCTTCTACCGGATCGCCCATGTGGTGTTCATGGGCGGCTCCATCGTCGAGCATGGCGGACAAAATCCGATCGAGGCGGCCAAGCTCGGCAAGCCGCTCCTGCACGGACCGAATGTCTGGAATTTTCAGGACATCTACGCCGCGCTCGATGCCGCACGCGGCGCCGAAGAGGTCGACAATATCGGCCATCTCGCGATGCGGATCGGCGACCTGATGAAGGATCCGGCGATTCGCAAGGCCGCCGGCGACGCCGCATTCCGTACCGTCGAGCGGCTCGGCGGCGCGCTGGATCGCACATTCTCGGAGCTCGAACCCTATCTGCTGCAGATGCGCATTGCGCATCAGGCGTCCGATGCGTGAGCCGGATTTCTGGTGGCGGCCGCCCGGCGTGGCCGCCCGTCTGCTGGCTCCGGTCGGCTTTCTCTACGGTGCGATTGCCGCATGGCGCATGCGCCGCAGGGGACACCGTGGCGGCATCCCGGTGATCTGTATCGGCAATTTCACGCTGGGCGGCACCGGCAAGACGCCCACCGCGATCGCGGTTGCCAAGCTCCTTGCCGCACGCGGCGAACGGCCAGTCTTTCTCACGCGCGGCTATGGCGGACGGCTGGCCGGCCCGGTTACGGTCGATCCGTCGCGGCATCGCGCGGCCGACGTGGGCGACGAGCCGCTGCTGCTGGCGCGGCATGGGCCGACCGTGGTGTCGCGTGATCGCTCAGCCGGCGCGGACTTTGCAAAAACGGCCGGCGCAACCGTGATCGTCATGGATGACGGTTTGCAAAATCCCTCGCTGCACAAGGATGTCTCGATTGCCGTGGTCGATGCGCGGCGCGGCCTCGGCAATGCCTGTGTGTTTCCGGCCGGGCCCTTGCGGGCGCCGCTTGCCCCGCAGCTCGCCTGCGTTCAGGCCGTGGTTCTGATCGGCGAAGGCGCAAGCCCGGTGACGGAGCTAGCGCGCAAGCATGGCCTGCCGCTCATGCGCGCACGGCTCGCGCCCGCGGATTCAGTGAAAGTGCTGCAAGGCCGGCGGGTGCTGGCCTTTGCCGGCATCGGCGATCCGGAAAAGTTCTTTGCGACACTGGCCGCAGCCGGGATCGACGCGCCGGTACGCGAAGGCTTTCCTGATCATCACGTCTATACGGACAGCGAGGCCGAGCACATTCTCGCCCGTTGCGCGGCGGAGCATCTGACGCCGGTCACGACCGAGAAGGACCTGGCGCGGCTTGCGGGACGCGACGGCGCCTGCGGCAGGCTGGCCGCAGCGGCGCAGGCGATTCCTGTCTCGCTGGTCGTTGAGCAGGCGCAAACGCTGCGCAACCTGCTGGAAGGGATGCTGTCAGCAGATCAGCGCTGCTGAAGCCGCTGCAGAACCGCTTCGGGCGAAGCATAGGCCTCCTGCAGATCGACGCTCCAGTATTTCAATTCCTCAAGCGGGATCGGCACGCTGGTCACCGCACAGCGCACGAAAGCGCCGGGCCGCACGATCCGGAAATCGCCGTCCAGGAATTTTACCTCGGCCTCGCCGGCCATCGGCGGGGGGCGGTCGAAGCGGTTCAGCACGTATGGTCCCTCCTTCGCGATCCGGCTTGCCTCGCGGCAAGGTGATGCCGATGCCCCAAGATAATGGCAAGGCGACGAACGTCAAAGGGAACCCCTGCCGCTTTCCCGCCATGATGGCGCTGTCGGATGCAAATCCGGCATCATCAGAGCTGCCATGCGAGCCATCGTCCTTTTCGCGGCCCTGCTCGGCCTTTTCGGCACCGCACCCGCTGCGGCGGCCCCCGAAGCGATCACGATTCCCGCTGCGGATAACGCGCTGCAGGCGCTCGTCTATCGTCCCCGGGGCGATGGACCCTTTCCCGCCATCGTGGCGCTGCATGGCTGCGAGGGCTTGCGTGGCAGCAACGGCGAACCGCGCAGAGCGATGGACGCATGGGGGCAGCGCCTCGCCGAAGCGGGCTTCGTTGTCGTATTTCCGGACAGCTACCGCTCGCGCGGGGCCGGACAGCAATGCAACAACCGCGTGCCGAAAATCCGTCCGGAACGCGAACGGCTCAGCGATATTCAATCGGCCCGTGACTGGTTGCAGCAGCAGACTTTCGTTCGGAGCGACCGCATCGGCCTCCTCGGCTGGGACAATGGCGGTATTGCAGCCTTATGGGCGGTGCGGCCGCAGCAGGAACCGGACGACGACCGGCCGGACTTCCGCTCTGCCGCCGTTCTCTATCCGGGCTGCCGGCGGCTCGGCGACACTGCCTGGAGTACGCGCATCCCGACTCTGATCCTGATCGGCGCCGCGGACAACTGGACCCCGGCGAAACATTGCGAGGATATGGTCCGGAACGCCCGCGGGCGCTCGGCCCAGGTCTTGTTCGTCGCCTACAAGGGCGCCCATCACGCTTTCGATCAGGATCAGCTTCCGCTCAAACAGCGGCGCAAAATCGCGTTTGCACCGAACCCGGGGGGCTACGTGACGGTCGGTACGAATACCGAAGCGCGGGTCGATGCGCTCAAGCGCATTCCGCAATGGTTCCAGCGCTGACGCGCCAGTGTCAGCCGAACAGGCTGCCCTGACCCGACGCTCCGCCGCCGCGCGGCTTGCCCTTCGTGCGCGGCTCCTTGTCCGCGGTTGCGCCAACCCGGCCATCAGCGAATTCGATATCGAGCGCCATGCCAGGCGTAACGGCAGATGCCGCGTGCAGCGGAAATCCCTTGCCGTCGCGGACGAGCGCGAAACCGCGGTCCAGGACCTTCCGGTAGGAGAAAGCTTCAAGCAGCTTTCCGGCGCCGTCGACCCGGTCCCTCCGGCGCTCGAGATAGACCTTGCGCGACAGCGCGCCACGCTGGCTGAGCGCCGCGATCCATTCGCGGCAGCGCACGAGGCGCGTGCGCAGGAGCTGCGGCGACAGCCGCGCCGCGACGCGCTCGAACTGGCGGTGATGCACATGCGCATTGGCGCGCAGCGCACGGGGCAATTTGTCGGCCGCCGCGTCGAGACGCTGGCGCGGCAGCGCCATCAGGGTATCGAGCGAGGGCAGCGCCCGCGCCGCCGCGCGCAGCTCGGTGCGGCGCGCCTCCTGCCCGCGCAGCCAGCAGGCCTGCACGCGGCGCGCCTGCGTGGCGATCCGCATCAGCAACTCGGAGCGCACCGGGACGGCCATTTCGGCAGCGGCAGTCGGAGTCGGGGCGCGGCGGTCGGAAGCGAAATCGATGAGCGTGACGTCGGTCTCATGGCCGACCGCCGAGATCAGCGGGATCATGCTGTTGGCGGCCGCCCGCACCACGATCTCCTCGTTGAAGCACCACAGATCCTCAAGCGAGCCGCCGCCGCGCGCGACGATGAGAATGTCGGGGCGTGGAATCTCGCCGTCCTTGGGCAGCGCGTTGAAACCCTCGATCGCGGCTGCGACCTCCTCCGCGGCGCCGTCGCCCTGCACCCGCACCGGCCAGACCAGCGCCTGGCGCGGAAAGCGATCCGACAGCCGGTGTAGAATATCGCGGATCACCGCTCCGGTCGGCGAGGTCACAACGCCCACGACCGTCGGGAGGAAGGGCAGCAATTGCTTGCGCGCCTCGTCGAACAAGCCCTCGGCCGCGAGCTTCTTCTTGCGCTCCTCGAGCAGCATCATCAGCGCGCCGGCGCCGGCAGGCTCCAGCGTCTCGATCACGATCTGGTAGTTGGAGCGGCCCGGATAGGTGGTGATGCGGCCGGTGACGACGACCTCCAGCCCCTCCTCCGGCTTGAAGCGCATCCGGTTGAAAGCCATTTTCCAGATCACCGCATCGAGCCGCGCGCCCTCGTCCTTGATCGCGAAATAGCAATGGCCGGAGGAATGCGGGCCGCGATAACCGGAAATCTCGCCGCGCACCCGCACATAGCTGAAATTGTCCTCGACCGTGCGCTTGAGGGCCTGCGACACCTCGGAGACGGTCAATTCCACAACATTGATGCGGGCGGCTTCGGTCATATCGGGCGATTCGGTTGCGGGCCTTGCGCTTCATGCTACACAAACGGCCTCGAAATAAGGCCTTTCGCGACGAATGAACATCCTTCTCATCGGCTCCGGTGGGCGCGAACATGCGCTGGCCTGGAAGATCGCGGCAAGCCCGCTGGTGGACCGCCTCTTTTGCGCGCCGGGCAATGCCGGGATCGCGAATGAAGCCGAATGCGTCGCGCTCGATCCGGCCGATCATGAAGCGGTGATCGCGTTCTGCAAGGACAAGCGCATCGACTTCGTCGTGGTCGGGCCGGAGGCCCCGCTCTGTGCCGGCATCGTCGACGCTCTCGAGGCCGCCGGCATTAAGGCGTTCGGCCCGTCCAAAGCGGCCGCAAGGCTCGAAGGATCGAAGGGTTTCACCAAGGACATCTGCCGCGCCAACAATATCCCGACCGCGGGCTATGAGCGCTTCACCACGCCGGGCCCTGCCAAGGATTATGTGCGCAAGCATGGCGCGCCGATCGTGGTGAAGGCGGACGGCCTTGCCGCTGGTAAGGGTGTCGTCGTGGCCGAGACCGTCGAGCAGGCGCTGCAGGCCATCGACATGATGTTCGAGGGCGGTCTCGGCGCAGCGGGTGCGGAAGTCGTGATCGAGGAATTCCTGGAGGGCGAGGAGGCTTCGTTCTTTGCGTTGTGCGACGGCACGACCGCCATCCCGCTTGCATCGGCGCAGGACCACAAGCGCGCCTTCGAGGGCGACAAGGGGCCCAATACCGGCGGTATGGGCGCGTACTCGCCTGCGCCGGTCATGACGCCGGAGATGACGGCGCGTACGATGAGCGAGATCATCGAGCCGACCTTGCGCGCGCTTGCCGCGATGGGGGCGCCCTACAAGGGCGTGCTGTTCGCCGGCCTCATGATGACCAAGAACGGTCCGAAGCTGATCGAATACAATGTGCGCTTCGGAGATCCGGAGACGCAGGTCTTGATGCTGCGCCTGAAATCCGATCTCGTCCCCGCCCTGATGGCGGCGCGCGACGGCGTGCTGAAATCGTTCGATCTGCGCTGGGTTGACGACGCCGCGCTCGCCGTGGTGATGGCTGCGAAGGGCTATCCGGGCGACTATGCGAAAGGGTCGCCGATTGAAGGGCTGGAGGAAGCGGGGGAAGTCGAGGGCGTCGAAATTTTCCACGCCGGAACAAAGCGTGAGGGCGAGCGCATTCTCGCCAATGGCGGCCGGGTGCTGAATGTCTGCGCCATCGGGCGAAGTATCGCGGATGCGCAAAAGCAGGCCTATTTAGCGGTGGATCTAATCCGCTGGCCCGACGGCTTCTGCCGGCGGGATATCGGCTGGCGGGCGATTAGCCGGGATCGGACCTAGGCGGCGAACGGCGTCGAGTATATACTTGTCTTGGTCGAGTATATACCAAGGTTCGCAGAATGGGCGTTTTCATCAAGAAGCCCGAAGCCGAAGCGAAAATCCGGGAACTGGCCGAGCGAACCGGCGAGAGCATCACTGATGCGATCGAGCGCGCTGTCGAAGAGCGCCTGCAGCGGCTTGGGCCGAAGGAAAAAAAGAAGGGCCGGATCGACCGCAAGAAGCTGGCCGAATTGCTCGCCTATTTCGATTCGCTTCCGAAGATCAATGAACACCTGACTGACGAAGAAATCATCGGCTACGACGAACACGGACTTCCGAAGTGATTGTCGTAGACACGTCTGCGATTGTCTCGATCATCCGCCAGGAAGAAGACGCGCTTGCTCTTGCCGATGTCATCGACGAACAGGATCGCGCCTTGATGTCCGCCGTCAGCTTCGTCGAGACCAGCATGGTGGTGAATGGACGCCGACTGGACGTGAACCTCGCAAATATCGAGGATATTCTCGCGGCGATGAGTATCGAAATTGTGCCTCTGAGTGTGGACGATGGAAAGGCGGCCGTCTCGGGCTTCATGCGCTTTGGAAAAGGCAGACATCGCGCCCGTTTAAATTTCGCCGATTGCTTTTCGTACGGCCTCGCAAAAAGCCGCAACCTGCCCCTCCTGTTCAAAGGCGACGACTTCCTCCATACCGACCTCGTTCCGGCATGGCGGCCCTGACAACCTCGCGCGAAGCAGCCCCGCATGACCGACCTCGCCGATCTGTTTCTCGGATTTGAATCGCATTGGATCGATACGCAAATCGGACGTATCTTCGCGCGGTCGTCGGACGGCGAGGGGCCGCCGCTGCTGCTGCTGCACGGCTATGCCCAGACCAATGTGATGTGGCACAAGGTGGCGCCGGCGCTCGCCGCGAAATTCCGGCTGATCATCCCCGATCTTCCCGGCTATGGCTGGTCGGTCGCGCCGCGTTCCGGCAAGGGGCATTCGCCTTACGACAAGCGGTCGATGGCGAAGGTGATGATCGAAGTGATGGAGAAGCTCGGCCATGCCCGCTTCTATCTCGCGGGCCATGACCGCGGCGGCCGCGTCTCCTACCGGCTCGCGCTCGACCATCCCGGCCGCCTGATCAAGCTCGCCGTGCTCGACATCATTCCGACCTACGAGATGTGGGCGCGTATGGACCATACGCTTGCCATGAAGGTCTGGCACTGGCCATTTCTCGCGCAGAAATATCCGATGCCGGAAATGCTGATCGAGAAGGCGCCGGTCGAATATCTCGACTACAAGATGGCGAGCTGGACCAAGGCGAAGGATCTCTCCGCCTTCGAGCCGCGGGCGCTCGCGCATTACCGCGCCTTCTTCTCCGATCCGCTGCGCATCCATGCCACCTGCGAGGATTATCGCGCCGGCGAAACCACAGATCTTGGCCATGATGAGTTTGACCATGCCGCGCGCAACAAGATTTCCGCGCCGCTCCTTGTCCTGTGGGGCTCGGCCGGGATTCCGAGCGAGTCGTCGCCGCTTGCCGTGTGGAAGGATTGGGCCAAGGAGGTGAGCGGCAAGGCGATCGATTCCGGGCATTTCCTGCCGGAGGAAAATCCCGATGCGACGTCCCGCGCGCTGCTCGAGTTTTTCCGTCCCTGATCGCGATGACCGGCATCGACCGCCAGGCGGCCTTTTCCGGCACCAAGGAGGTCGCTCCTGCGCTGGCGATCGATACGGAGCGACTGACGGCCTATCTTCAGGACAATATCGCGGATTTCTCCGGCCCACTTGCCATCCGGCAATTCCGCGGCGGCCAGTCCAATCCGACCTATCTGCTTGAGACGCCGCAGCGGCGCTACGTGTTGCGGCGCAAGCCGCCCGGCAAGCTTCTCCCCTCCGCGCATGCCGTGGACCGCGAGTTCCGCATCATCTCGGCGCTCCGGCAGCAAGGCTTTCCGGTGCCGGAGCCGCTTGTCTATTGCGCCGACGAGAGCATCGCCGGCACCGCCTTTTATGTGATGGGCTTTGCCGATGGCCGCGTGTTCTGGAATCCGGACATGCCGGACTCCAATCCGAAGGAGCGCACCGCGGTCTACGATTCCATGAACGCAACCCTGGCGCGGTTGCATTCTTTCGATCCGGCTGTGATCGGGCTTGCCGATTTCGGCCGCGGCGAAGGCTATGTCGCGCGCCAGATCGAGCGCTGGTCGAAGCAATATCGCGCATCCGAGACCGAGCGCATCCGTGATATGGATGCGCTGATCGAATGGCTGCCGCATAACGTGCCGCCGCAACAGGCGGTACGGATCGTGCACGGCGACTATCGCCTCGACAACACCGTTGTTGCCCATGATGCACCGAACGTCATCGCGGTGCTGGACTGGGAACTGTCGACGCTCGGCGATCCGCTGGCCGATTTCAGCTATCACCTGATGCAGTGGCATATGCCGCATTCGGAGAGCCGCGCCGGCACCGGCTCGCTGGCGGGGCTCGATCTGAACGCGCT
>NZ_JBKBVB010000111.1:0-14567 GCF_046289595.1 Pseudorhodoplanes sp. | reverse complement strand
GCAGCATCCCGATGCTGCCGGCGAGCTGCACCACCGTGGCGCCGGTACGTTCCGCAAGCATATTGGAATGCCGCTCCGGCTGGTTCGCCTCGGCCAGGATGAAGCGGATCTTCTTGTCCTTCATCAGCTTCGCGAGCTGTCCGATCCGGCCGAGCTTGGGCGGGGCGCCATCGCGCTCGGTAATGAATTCGACGATGTTGAGATCGAAGCGCTTTGCGAAAAAGTCCCAATCGTCGTGAAAGGCGATCAGCGGCTCGCCCTTGAGCGGCGCGAGCCGCATGGTCCATTCGCCGAGCTTCTGGTCGAGACGCGACAGAAAGGCGGCGCGGTTCTGTTCGTAATAGCGCTTGTTATCCGGATCGACCTCGGAGAAGGCCTTCACCATCGCCGCGGTGATGGCGTCGGCGGTCTTGGGATCGAGCCAGAAATGCAGCGTCGCAGCGCCGCGCTGGGAACGGCGGTTGCGCGCGGCAAATCCAGCCGCGACCAGCGTCGGGTCGGTCGCCGCCACGGCGGCCGAGGCGTCGACATGCCCTTTCTCGCCGCGCTCGATGCCGGTACGGCCGTTCTTCTGTGCCGCGCGCGCCAGAAGCTTGTCGAACCAGCCGTCAATCGCGGGTCCGGCCCGGACCACGACCCGCGCGCCCTTCAGGACCGAGGTCTCCTGCAGCCGGGGTGCGTAGCGCTCCGGCCGCTCGCCCGGCGGCACGAGGCTGGTGACGATGACGCGCTCGGCGCCAACCGCCTTTGCCAGCACGCGCAGATCGCCGGTGGTGGTGACGATGCGCAGCCGGTCCTGTGCCTGGGCTGTGGATACGAACGCCGTGAAGGCCACGAGGGCGAGAAACAGTCTTGTCATGTCGTTGTCCGGTTGTCTGCGGCATTATAGGTTGCCTGCCGCCGCCGATCCACGCCGCCAATCCTCGTGTGGCCGAAATTTCATGTGAGCGGGCCAGCCTGCCGCAAACTGCCGAAAGGAACGTCTGCATGATGTCTGCGCTGCGTCGCGCCGCCGCTTGTGCGCTGGCCGCCTGTGTCGCCCTGACGATACCGGGCGGGCTGGCATTCGCGCAAAAGGCATTCCCTTACGCCACCGAATTGCGGCTCGAGGCCGAACCCATGCGCGGCTCCAAGCGTCTTCCGTGGCTGCAATTTTCCGAGAGCGGCGCGGTCGAAATCGACCTGTGGTGCGCCACCGGCCGCGGCCGTGCGGTGGTGGTCGATCGCACCATTACCATCATGCCGACGTCGCTGCGCGACAACCAATGCTCGGCGGCGCAGCTTGAGGCCGACAAGGATTTTCTGAGCAAGCTGATGCAGGTCAGCGCCTGGCGCTGGGAGGGCGTGCTGCTGGTGCTGGACGGTCCCGAACCGCTGCGCTGGCGGCCGTCGACGAACTAGGCAGGGCGCGCGTTCATTTCGCCCAGGTCTCCTTGTCGGCATCCCAGATCTGTCCCTTCAGTTCGCGCGCGAGCGCGGCCTGAAGATTGTCGATCCCTGCAAGCTCGGCCGATTCCTCACTGTTCTGCGCAAAGGCAAGCTTCAGCCGTGGGCCGTCGCCGTCGTCCTGAATTTCGCTGTCGGCCTGCCCGATCCGGAGCACCAGCGCGTCCTTTGCGCCGGGCGTCTCGGCGCTGATCGAAAACGGGATCGCGATCACCTCGGTCAGCCCGAGCTCGGGAACCGTGATGTCGGGCCGCTTCACGATGACGGTGAGTTCGCCGGTGACCTCATCCCACGCCACACTGCCCGGCCGCCCGGAAAACGATTTGGCCGCGATTGCGGCAATCGCCTCGCCGATTTTCTTCCGGTCGAGCTGACCGGAGGCATCGCGGAACTCGCCCGCCGGAATCCGGACTGCGCGATTGAGATCGATACCGCCGCTGGTCCAACCAGCCTTGGCAACGCCCGGCAGCGCCTTGATCTTGCCGATCAATGCGGCGGCGCGTTCCGGATCGACGTCGAGCTGCACATCCACGGTGCCGCGCCGCAACGCTTCGCAGCTCGGTGCGATGCTGTAGCCCTGAACCTTGACCTGCTCCCCCCGCAGCGCCTTGAGAAGCTCCACCATCGATCCGCGCGCGACGCGGACGGCAAGTGTGCCTGGCGTCACCTCGCGGAAATCGGCGGGATTTTCGACGATGGATTCCTCGAATGCAGTCTGCTCCTCGAATTCCTTGGCGCTCATGTCGGCGAGGTCGTCGGACGAGGCGGCGAGCGTCTGATCGCCGAGCTTTACAGTCCCTTCGAACGTATAGCTGTTGCCGGTGGCCGAGCGCCGCAGATCGACCGTGACCGGCTGCTTGCGCTCCTGGGTCTGGCCCGATCCGACCAGCCGGTTGCCCTGGGGCTTCAGTGTCACCACGAAACGGTCGCGCAGCGGCGAGCCGGGCGAAACCGCGTGGCAGACGTCGAGCTCGGCGGACATCACCTTGCCGCCCTGCCGCGTCTCTTTCAGGAACGCATCGGTCTCGATGTCACCGAGCAATCCATAGACGCCGTTGAAATAGCGCACTGTCTGCGCCTGCGCCGGCAGGACGCTACAGGCAAGAACAAGGACCGCAACCGGCCATACGCGCATCGTCAGGGCCTCCGCAACTGGCAAATCACCAAAATGCTAGCACGCGAAGTGTTCCGGCACAGAAAAAAGGCGCGGCTCGCGCCGCGCCTTGCCAAAGCGTGACTGGGACGGACGAAATCAGAAGCCCATGCCGCCCATACCGCCCATGCCGCCACCGCCACCGGGCATCGCCGGCGCCGGATCCTTTGGCAGTTCGGCGACCATCGCCTCGGTGGTGATCAGGAGGCCGGCCACCGAGGCCGCATCCTGCAAGGCGGTGCGCACCACCTTCACCGGATCGATGATGCCCTTCTCGACGAGGTCGACATAGTCCTCGTTCTGCGCGTCGAAGCCGAAGGTCTCGGACTTGTTCTCCATGATCTTGCCGACCACGATCGAACCTTCGACGCCCGCATTCTCCGCGATCTGACGGATCGGCGCCTCAAGCGCCTTCAGCACGATATTGATGCCGGCCTGGATGTCCGAATTGTCGTTGCTGATGCGGCCGATCGCCTTCTTGGCGCGCAAGAGCGCCGTGCCGCCGCCCGGCACGATGCCTTCCTCGACCGCAGCGCGGGTGGCGTTCAGCGCATCCTCGACGCGGTCCTTCTTTTCCTTCACCTCGATCTCGGTCGCGCCGCCGACCCGGATGATGGCAACGCCGCCGGCGAGCTTGGCCAGCCGCTCCTGCAGCTTCTCCTTGTCGTAGTCGGAGGTGGTTTCCTCGATCTGCGCCTTGATCTGCGCGACGCGGGCCTCGATATCGGCCTTCTTGCCGGCGCCTTTGACGATCGTGGTCTTTTCCTTCTCCATGATCACCTTCTTGGCGCGGCCCAGCATGTTGAGGGTCACGTTCTCCAGCTTCATCCCGAGATCGTCGGAGATCAGCTGGCCGCCGGTGAGGATGGCGATGTCTTCCAGCATGGCCTTGCGGCGGTCGCCGAAGCCGGGCGCCTTCACGGCCGCGACCTTCAGGCCGCCGCGCAGGCGGTTGACCACCAGCGTCGCCAGCGCTTCGCCCTCGACGTCCTCGGCGATGATGACCAGCGGGCGGCCCGACTGCACCACCGCCTCGAGCAGCGGGAGCATCGCCTGCAGGCCGGACAGCTTCTTCTCGTGCAGGAGGATATAGGCGTCCTCCAGCTCGGCGATCATCTTCTCGGCGTTGGTGACGAAATAGGGCGAGAGATAACCGCGGTCGAACTGCATGCCTTCGACGATCTCGACTTCGGTCTCGAGCGCCTTGGCTTCCTCGACCGTGATCACGCCCTCATTACCGACCTTCTGCATGGCCTGGGCGATCATCTTGCCGACGGTCTGGTCGCCATTGGAGGAGATGGTGCCGACCTGCGCCACCTCGGCCGACGAGGCCACCGGCTTGGCGCGCTTCTCGATATCCTTCACCACCGCTGCGACTGCAAGATCGACGCCGCGCTTCAGGTCCATCGGATTCATGCCGGCTGCGACCGACTTGGCGCCTTCGCGCACGATCGCCTGAGCCAGTACGGTTGCGGTGGTGGTGCCGTCACCGGCACGGTCGTTGGTCTTGGCGGCGACCTCGCGCACCATCTGCGCGCCCATATTCTCGAACTTGTCCTCGAGTTCGATTTCCTTCGCCACCGTGACGCCGTCCTTGGTGATGCGCGGGGCGCCGAACGACTTGTCGAGCACGACATTGCGGCCCTTGGGGCCGAGCGTGACCTTCACCGCATTGGCGAGGATGTCGACGCCGCGCAGCATCCGCTCGCGCGCGTCGCTTGAAAATTTTACGTCCTTGGCAGCCATCTGGAATCTCTCCTTGAATATTGGGAGCGCCTGTCACTTGCGTCATGGCCAGACCCGTCCCGGCCATCCACGTCTTGATTTCGTCCCGGCAAACGTGGATGCCCGGCACAAGGCCGGGCATGACGGCGTTACCGGGTGGATGTCAGCCGACGACGCCCATGATGTCGGACTCCTTCATGATCAGGAGTTCCTCGCCGTCGAGCTTCACTTCGGTGCCGGACCACTTGCCGAACAGCACGCGGTCTCCCGCCTTCACGTCGAGCGGAACCAGCTTGCCGCTCTCGTCGCGGCCGCCGGGGCCAGTGGCGATGACTTCGCCTTCCTGCGGCTTCTCCTTGGCGGTGTCTGGAATGATGATGCCGCCTTTGGTCTTTTCATCGGCTTGGATGCGGCGCACGACCACACGGTCATGCAGGGGGCGGAATTTGGTCTTGGCCATGTTTTCCTCGCGGGCGATTGCGCTGCTGCGGCGCTGAAATTTGCTGATTTCGCAGTCATTTGGCACTCGGATCAAAAGAGTGCCAATGGGCAGGGTGTAGGAGGCGAATGGGCGGGATGTCAAGCTTTCCGGGGCGAACCGGCCGTTGAGGGATCGGCCGCGCAACCAACGGCAAATCTGTGCGCAGTCAGGCGTGGCTTTACGGAACCGGATCATCTTCGTATCAAGGTCGCCGGGATCGCATTCTCCTCAGCCGCACCAAAGACTTGCGCATCAGCGATCTTGACAGCACAGTGACACCGCACGGGGGCCGGGGACCCTCTGCAGATCGAGGTCGAGCCATGTCAGTACGGCGTCGTTTGCCGATCCATGCGATTGTGGGGCTCGCGGGGGCGCTCACGTTAGGGGCTTGTGCCGGTTCCGGGAACGTGCCCGCCACCACCGCGCCGGTGGCGGCCGAAATTCCGCCAGCCATCAAGCCGCAGGAAATCACCGGACGCTGGGGACTGGCCGCCTTCCACAATCCGCAGGATCTCAAGCGGACAGAGGCCGCCGCCCGGAATGGCTGCCGTCAGCCGTATAACATCGCGATGGGTCCGACCGGCGGCGTCATCATGCATATGCCGGACAAGGCGCAGCCGGAAGAATTGCGCCTCAAGGGCGGACCGGGCAACAAGACCTATATCGGCCCGGCCGGTGAGCCCGCGGGCGGCCTGCAGGATCGCGAAATCACGTCGTTTGACGGCCGCACCATGACCGTGCGTTTCCTCGACCCGGAAGTCTCCGGCCGCTACGGCACGCAGGTGTTCGTGCGCTGCGCGCCGCAGGCCGCCCGGTAGCCGGTACCAAGGCGCGTTGGGATACGGCTGACCTAAGTGCGCTGGTACGAGGCGTGAGGTCGTCCGGCATGTGATAGCGTCGGACAGGTTCGTCCGGATGCACCCTTCCCGCGTCCGCAACATCGATCGAAAGCCTGGCGCCGATCATCGGGAAAGCGCCGCCTGCCATGCCCTCTCTCCGCGCTTTCATCCTTGGTCCATGGCGCGCCGTCCTGGTGCTGGGTGTGACCCAGATTTTGGCGTGGGGCATCCTGTTCTATCCGCCGGTGCTGATGATGCCGCTGATCGCAGCCGACCGCGGGTGGTCGCTGTCGTTTGCGATGGCAGGCTTTTCGCTCGCGCTGCTGGTGGCTGGATCGACCGCACCCACGGTCGGCGGCCTGATCGACCGCTATGGCGGTCATCTGGTCATGGCCGCAGGGTCGCTGATCGGCGCCTGCGCGGTGGCGCTGCTCGCCTTTGCCGCGCATCCGGTGGCCTATCTCGCGGTCTGGATGCTTCTTGGCGTTGCGATCGCCGCCAATCTCTACGATCCGGCCTTCGCCACGCTCGGCCGCATTTTCGGCACCGGCGCACGCAAGCCGATCACCTATCTCACGCTGGCCGGCGGCTTTGCGTCGACCGTGAGCTGGCCCGCGACGCAAGTTTCGCTGACCTTCACGGACTGGCGCGGGACCTATCTCATCTTCGCCTGCGTGCTCGCGCTGGTATCGGCGCCACTGCATGCCTTTGCGCTGCCGCGCACCAGGGCGGCGCCAGCGCCTCAGGACAGCGACACAAGCCAGACACTGCCCGCGTATCTGCCGCCGGGCGGACTGGTCTTCTTTCTGGTCGCTGCGGCATTTGCAGCCTATGCCTTCATCCCGTCCGGCCTTGCGGCGCATCTGATCGCGATGTTCGGCCGCGCGGGCATCGATCCGGCGACCGCGGTCATGATCGGCGCATTGTTCGGGCCGTCGCAGGTCGCTGCGCGGATCTGCGAGCTGGCCTTTGGCGGCCGCGCGCATCCGCTCAATCTGGCGCGATTCTCCGTCGCATTGCTGCTCGCAGGGTTCGCGGTGCTCGCGATATTCGGCTTCACGCTGTTTGCGGCGATCGCCTTCGCGATCATGTTCGGCGCCGGCAATGGCCTTCTGACCATCGCGCGGGGCGCCGTGCCGCTCGCATTGTTCGGCGCAAGCGGCTACGGTCGCGTGCTCGGTCGGATCGCCAAGCCGTTCCAGGTGATGCAGGCGGTCGCGCCGGTTGCGCTCGCCTTTGTGGTGGAGCATCGCGGCGATGCTGCGGCGCTTGCGGTGACGGCCGCCTTCGGCGTCGTTTCGCTCGCCTGCCTGATCGCGATCCGGCGCCCGAAGGCGCCTAGCTGACGGTCTCCGGCACGGTGGTCAGCGCATAGAACGCCACCGGCTCGGAACGGCCCTTGACCGGGGCGTGATGCAGCGTCAGCCCCTCGACCTTCAGCCCGGCGGCCTGCGCCGCCGCCTGCGACACGATGATCGGACAGCCAAAGTCCTTGGTCAGGCCTTCGAGACGCGCCGTGGTGTTCACCGTATCGCCGATGGCGGTGATGATCTGCGAGCCGGGCGGTCCCATGGCGCCGACGATCGCCTCGCCGAAATGGATGCCGACGCCGATCCGCAGCGGTTCTTTCAGGTCGTGCTTGAGGCGCGCATTGACCTGGTCGAGACGCGTCAGCATCTCGCGCGCGCCCCGCATCGCCTGCATCGCGCCCTGCTTCGGATCCGTCGTGTCGAGCCCGTAGATCGCCATCAACCCGTCGCCGGTGAAGTTGGAATAATGGCCGCCGGTCCGCTGCAGCGCCTTGCTCATCTCGTCGAAGAACTGGTTGAGGATGAACAGCACATCGTAGGGCATGCGCGCTTCGCCGAGCGTGGTCGAACCGCGCAGATCGATGAACATCACCGTCAGGAGCCGCTCGCTGCCTTCACTGCCGGCGCGGATCAGGCCGTGCGCCGCCGTGGAATCGGCCGTGAGCAGCGGCACAACAGCAATGTCGGCGGTCGGACGCAGCTGACAGGCGAGCCGCACCCCGTCCTCGGCGCCGATGCGGGCGAGCGCGGCTGCTTCCAGGCCCGCCGGCTGCGGAAGCGCAAACAATCCCCTGGTGACACGGATCCGGCAGGTGGTGCAGCGGGCGCGTCCGCCGCAGACCGCGGCATGGGCGATGCCATTGGCCCGCAGCGTTTCGAGCACTGTCGCGCCGGCGAGGACCGGCATGCTGCGCCCGACGCCATGGGTCAGCCGCGGCGGCCGGTGAAGCTGGTGAACCAGGCTGCGCAGGGCACGAGCCACGAACGGCAGGACAACCAGACCGCCATAGATCCAGAACGCAAGGCCGATGATGCGCCAGACATGCGCGACGGCCTCCCGCGACAACCTGGCTTCGCGGATCAGTTCGGGCACGAAATCGGGATCCTGCGCATCGCGCAGGATCTGGTTGCCGCCGGAGATATAGCCGGCGAGCGCCAGCACCGGGATCAGGATGGCGAAGGCACCGAGCAGCGGCGCAACGTTGCGGTACCATTTCTTGGTGCGCAGCCAGAAATGCAGGCCGATGCAGGCATGGGTCCACAGCACAAGGATTGCGGCGATATGCAGATAGACCAGCCATGGCGCGCCGAGCAGGACCGGCGGGCCGAGCCAATGTGAGGCGAGCACAGAAGAGTAACTGTTATCGGTGTCGAAGAAGGTGTCCGCAACCTTGGTGCCGATGACGTGGATGATGATCAGCGGCGGGATCGCAAGTCCGAGCACGATTTGCGCCGCTTCCCAGACCGGCATCCGCAGATAGCGGCGGATATAGATCGACCAGAGCGCATTGAGCAGATGGACGGCGAGAGCGGCCATAAGCACAAACGTTCCGGCGCCGCTCTGCCAGGGCTTCATCAGCACGCCGAACACCTGCTCGGCAAACGGCACCGACACGATCAGGGCCATATGACTGATGAAGTGGCACAGCACAAAGCTGAACAGCACGAGCCCGCTGATGAGCCTGGCATAGGAGCGCACCAGCCGCGCGCCCTCCGTCAACCGCACGGCTTTGGCGCGGTGGGGCGAAGCGTCGTGCGTGACATGGTGGGAAGCGGGCATGAAATCGGACCGACCAGACGGGACGGCCGTTATACCACCTGTGCATGCCGAAAGCGCGCGGATGGAACGAAGGCGGTTATGGTCCCGATTCCGGCTCCCGAGGTCTCGCCCGTCAGGCCCGATCAACCACAAGGAAATGCCTGTCGATCTCGTCCTGGGTTGAATGACCGCTGTCGCCGTTCAGCTTGGGTCCGCTCAGCAAGCTGTCGGGCCGGCCGGCGTCGGACGGCACGGCGTCCACCTGGAAGCGGTCGATCACGCTCCAGATCTCCACGATACGGGCCAAATGGTCTTCGATGGCCTTCAATGTCTGCGCCACTTTGGTGAAACGCTGCCCGGTCAGGTCATGAAAATTGCAGGCTTCGTAGATCGCGGTGACGCGATCCTGGATGTCCTTTGCCACGCCATGCCCATGCCCATAGCGCCCGTCGTTCAGACAAGCGGCAAGGGCAAGGGCCTTCCGGTCGATGTCTTCGGCCGCAGTGAGGATGCGATCGGCGGCTGCCGTGGCGTCATGGAAGGCGGCGTCGAGTTCCTTGGCGACGCGGGCGATTTGGGAGGCGTGAAAGCCGCGATCCTGCATCGCGGCGATTTCGCAGCGGGTCTGCTTGACGGCGTCGCCAATCACATCGAGCTCGATCTTGAGCTGCCGGGTCTCGCTCGACTGCGCGTCGTTCTTCGGATCGCCGGCGGCGCCATCGGGGCGCCTTTGCATCAGCAGGCGGATCGCGCGCAATTCCGCAATCACGTCAGCTGGAACGGACGGCGCATCCGCCACGAATGCGTCATCCTGCGGCTCCGCCGCCATCTGCAGCGCTTCTTCGATCCGGTAAACCTTGCGCGGTGTCGGCATGCTGGTCGGCCCCGGCGACAGCGATTATCAGCCGCGGCTTAATGCGCGGTTCATGCCGCCGCGCTGTGCAGGCGAAAGCGCCGTCAGCGAAGCATTAACCACGACGCTTCACCCAAAATAAACGCTAACTGCAGGTAAAGCGCGCCGGATCGTGGTTAGCGATGCGTTGCCGTCCGCCCATTTACCATTCGGACCGATTTTTACCGTGTAGTCGTTTGCGCGTAAGGGCGCCGCGTGATCGCGGAGCCGTGTATCCAGCAAGTGTGAGCAGCGTCGATGAAGCGTTCTGGTCTTGTCTATGCCGCAGCCATGGGCGTCGCCCTTGCTGCGCAGGTTTCAATCCCGGCCCATGCGCAAACCTATGGCGCGCCGGCCGGCTCAAATATGGGCGGCGGATTCATCGAGTTCCTGTTCGGCGGCGGCCAGATGGGGACACAACCGCGTCTGCGCGCGCAACCCGCCTATCCCGGAGCGCCGGTCGATCCCGGCGAGATGCGTGCGCCCGGCCATTATCAGCCCGGCATGTATTCCGGCGGGACAGCTCAAGCCGACCATGGCATGCAGCGCGGCTTCGATCCGCGCTTTGCGAGGCAGGTCGTGCCTTATTCGGGCAACGAGAAACCAGGCACCATCATCGTCAACACGCCGCAGCGCTTCCTGTATCTCGTGCAGGGCGACGGCACCGCCATCCGCTACGGCATCGGGGTCGGGCGTCCGGGCTTTTCCTGGGCCGGGGTCAAGACCGTTACCCGCAAGGCCGAATGGCCGGACTGGGTGCCGCCGAAGGAAATGCTGGCGCGCCAGCCGCATCTGCCGCGCCACATGGCCGGCGGCCCGGACAATCCGCTCGGCGCGCGCGCGCTTTATCTCGGCTCCTCGCTCTATCGCATCCATGGCTCGAACGAGCCCTGGACCATCGGTCAGGCGGTGTCGTCGGGCTGCATCCGCATGCGCAACGAGGATGTGGTCGATCTCTACGACCGCGTGAAGGTCGGCACCAAGGTTATCGTCATCTGATCGCAAAAGCGGCGATCAGCGGGCCGCGCCTCGCCTGTCGCGTCAGGACCCCAGCCGGCGCGCAGGCTGGGCCGGCCCGGCCAAAATGAAAGCCCGCTCGAGGAGCGTTGCTCCCTGAGCGGGCTTTTTTATTGGATTGCCGTCAGGCTCAGATGTCGGCGTCGAAGTCGAAAAAGCCGCCGTCGTCGTCGGGCATCATCTCGCCGTCGTCCATCGGTTCGTGCGCCGGCTCGTAGGCGCTGGCGCGCGCGCCGTCGCCGCCGGGCCTGCCGATATTGTCGATGCCCGCCTGCCGCGCCAGGTCGCCGCCCCCCGCGGCTTCCCCCCACGGATTTGCCGAAGCCTGCTGACCGGACATGTCGCCGATGCCTTGAGCCTTGGCCTCGCCGCCGCCGAAGGCGCCCTTCAGCGCATTCATCAGCATGGTGCCGCCGATCACGCCGGCCGCAGCGGCGGCGGCGGTGCCGAGAAACGAGCCGCCCATGCCGGCACGCGCCGGTTCCGTCTGCTGTTGATAGGGTGCGCCGCCTTGTGCGTGATACTGGTCGCCCGGTCTCTGCAGACCCGCTGGCAGGCCCATTGGCCGATCACCGGGGCGTTCGCCGGAGCGGTCGCCGCCGATCTGCGGGACCGAGCCGCGCGCATTGCCGCCGCCGAACACGGTATCGCGCATCGCACCGAGGAAGCCGCCGCTCTGTTCCGGCTCATCGGCGGCTGCTTCCAGCTCCTGGATGCGTTCATTCGCCCGCCGCAACGCTTCTTCCTGCAGCAGCACGGTCTGCACCAGCGCGTAGGTCGCATTCGGCGCCCGGCGCAGGCCGGCACGGATCACATTCTCCGCATCGGCTTCGCGCGGCTTGTATTCGAGCGTCGCAAGCCGATCGAACAGATCCTCGACCAGTTTACGTTCCTGCGGTGTCATCACGTCCTCCTCCGGTGCCGCAACTGCGGGCTTGCATCATGTAAGGAGCCCTTCGGCGGCGCGGGAGATGTCACGACAAGGTGACGCGGTTTTGATGAAGCAAGGCCGGAAATGCGTCCGAGGCGAAGAATTCGTATTCCCGCTCGCGCAAATCCGTGAGCGGATCCAGCGCCTTGAGCGCGTCATCGACAAATCCGGGATGACACATGACGACACCGCCATCGGGCAGCCCATCGAGAAACCGCGGAAAAAGCCCAGAGAAATCGGCCGCGCCGCGGAAAGCATAGGTGCCGGCAAAGCCCGGATTGAACGGCACGCCGGCCGCGGCTGAACGTTTGCGAAATCCAGCGCTCAACCGATCGAGCAGCAACGCCTTGCGGTCGCCGAACCGCGCCCATAGCGGCGTGGCGCGGCCGCATTGCCGGACCCATGCTCCGGGCAGGGCGTCGCGCATCACCGCGAGCACCGCATCGCGCACCTGCGGAAAAACCTGCACATGCTGATGCCCATCGACGTAATCGGGCGCAAAGCCGAACGCCGCGACAAATGCTTCGATCTGCGTCTGCAGCTCGGTTACGATTTTGCTTTCATCGAGACGCCCGAATATGGCCCGGCCGAGCGTCGCCGCGAGCGGCAGGAAAGCACCGCTATCGAGTGGCGCGTAACCGGCCGTGAGCGGTGCGAAGGGTGCCGTTAATGTAAAATGCAGGCCGATCTGCAGACGCGGCGTCTCGCGCTTCAGCGCCGCAAGCGCTGCGGCCTCGGTCTGTGTAAGTGCGCGCGCCACGACCATGGCGGAGGTGGCATTGAGGCGTCCGCGTGCGATGAGGCTGCGGATCGCTGCATTGACGCCGGGGGAGAGACCGTAATCGTCCGCGCAAAGAACGATGCGCCGCACGCCCATCGGAGTCATCGGATCAGGCTGCTGCGCCCGGCTGATGTTGATCGCCGGCCTCGGCATCCGCCTCCGAGCGGGTACGATGCTCGGCGACGAAATAGACCGGACGCGCCTTCTGCTCGGAGAGAATCTTGCCGATATATTCGCCGAGTACGCCGATCATGATCAGCTGCACGCCGCCAAGCACCATCAGGCCGACAATCACCGACGGATAGCCCGGCACCGATTTGCCGTAGACCAGCGTCTCGTAGAGGATGGTCATGCCGAAGAAGAATGCGCCGGCCGCAAGCAAGATCCCGAGCAGGCTCGCCACCCGCAGCGGCGCCACCGAGAACGAGGTCAGTCCTTCGATCGACAGCCCGATCAGCGAACCGAGATTCCAGCTGGTGCGACCGTGCTTGCGCTCGGACGGCTCGTAGTCGATGCGCAGTTGCTTGAAGCCGATCCAGCTCGACAGCCCCTTGAAGAAGCGGTTGCGTTCCGGCAATTGCTTGAGCGCATCGGCGGCGCGCGGCGACAGCAGACGGAAATCGCCGGCGTCTTCCGGTATCTTGTGCCGCGCGCGGAAATTAATCAGCGCGTAGAACGCTTTCACCCCGGCGCGGCGCAGCAACGATTCCTCGTCGCGATGCGCCTTGGCGGTGTAGATCACATCATAGCCGTCGTCGAGCCAGTGCCCGACCATGCGCTCGATCAGGGTCGAGGGATGCTGTCCGTCGCCGTCCATGAACAACAGCGCGGCGTGGCGGGCATGCTGCATGCCGGCCATCAGGGCCGCTTCCTTTCCGAAATTGCGCGACAGCGACAGCGTCTGCACATCGAGCCCGATCGCCGGAAGGGCGCTCGCGACCGCATAGGTATTGTCGCGCGAGCCGTCGTCGACATAGACGACTTCGATTTTCAGGCCGCGGGTCTCGCGCAGAGCTTGCGCGGTCTCGCACAGCCGCGCGTGGAAGGCCGGCAGATTGTCGGCTTCGTTGAAGCAGGGCACGACAATGGAAAGCCCAGGCGCCGCCTGCTTGCGCGCCGCTGCGGAAGATGTATGTCCGTCTGGTCTCGATCGCGTTGCCATTGTCGCGCTTCGTCCCGGCCGTGCGCGGCTCAGGGGGAAACATATACCGTCAGCCCCTGTGTTGCATGAGCTTTTGTTCAGAAAGCGTCGATTTTTCAGAAAGTTAACGCCATCTCATGCCGGATTCGACGAAATTGCAGGGCTTTCTGCCGCGCATCGTGGCGGCTTTGCGGCGACAGGCACTGGTGCTCAAGGCGATGAGCTTCGCCTCGATCGGCGTCATCAATTCGCTGGTCGATCTCGCCCTGTTCCTGCTGGCGCTGAAATACCTGACCGCCTCGCTTGTGGCCGCGAATGTGATGGCCTGGTGCGTGGCTGTCACCGGTTCCTATGTGATGAACTCGTTCATCACGTTTGCCGCCGAGTCCGGACGGCAGCTCTCTGTCCGGGCCTATCTGGGCTTCGTTGCCTCGCAGCTACTCGGACTGATCGCGGCAACCACGACCCTCGTTCTGGCCGCCATGGCGCTGCCCGTCCTGTATGCGAAACTGCTCGCGATCGGGGTTAGTTTTCTCGTGAACTTTTCGATCTCGCATTTCGTGGTGTTCCGCAGACCGAAAGCCTGATCGAGGGCGAGAGACGCGCCGCAGATCGCAAGAGGCCGCGGACTCACGACCGCAAGCTGCCGTCGCGTGCCTTCTTCAGCAGGCTTGTTAGTCTATATCTAGCGCCGATTCAGACCGTTGCGCTTCAGGGCGCTGAGATAGAAATCGTACAGGAGAATGGCGACCGAGACGGCCGCGATCAGCGTAAACGGCAGCGAATTCACTGACCAGACGAGTATCCCGAGATAGCCGAGCAGCAGCGCAAGGCCAATCAAGCCGGCAATGATGTTGGTCATTTCGGTCGCCCCTTTCCGCGGCGGGATGCCCTGCCGCCGACCGCATCGGCGATCCAGCGCGCCGTGCGCAACAATTTTGCGTCGTCGCCGCGCCGGGCAACGATCTGAACGCCAATCGGCATGCCGTCTGCGGATTGCAGCAGCGGCACGGTCACGGCCGGCACACCCAGATAGGTCCAGGGAGAACAGAATACCGGATTGCCGGTGGTCTGCGGCCCCGGCGCCGGTCC
>NZ_JBKBVB010000110.1:0-14794 GCF_046289595.1 Pseudorhodoplanes sp. | reverse complement strand
GGTTCTCCGGGTTCGGATGCGCTGCGGGCGCAGGAGGCCCTGCGCCGGTCAGCGAACGATGGATGAGCAAATGCGACAATGCCGGGAACCGCCGTTCCGCATATTACGGCGCGCGCACAGCGCGCCATCAGTCGCTGCTCTAGCTTAGCAAAATCTCCTTCCCGCGCAACCCGTGTCAGCGCGACGCATGACCGAACACCTTCCATGCCGACCAGATCAGCAGCACGCCGAGGATCAGTTTGATAGCGGACGAGGGAAAGAAGCCCGCGGCGAGACCGCCCAGGATCGCGCCCGCGATCGACCCGAGCGCCATCGGGACAATCAGCGCGACATTGCGCTGCGTGTCTCTGAATGCGCCATGCTTCGCGTGCCGCGCGATGCCGATCAGGACTGTCGGAACGCTGATAAGGAGAGAGAGCGTCCCCGCGGTTTTGATGTCGATCCCGTAGGCGAAAACCAATGTTGGTATGATGACCTCGCCGCCGGCAACACCGAGCACGCTGCTGATGGTCCCGATCGCTGCGCCGAAGGCGAGACCTGCCGCGGCGCGGAGCGCAACGATTTGCGGCAGGAAGCCGTCGGACACGAGCGGCACGAAGGCTTCGGCCAGGAGGCTAACGCCCAGCGCCACCAGCAAAACGAAGATGACCTTGCTCAAAAGTGCCGGCGACATCCGCCGCAACCAGCCGACACCAAGATAGGCCAGGATCACGGCGCCGAGCGCAATGGCGAACACCTCGGTGAGATGCTGCGCGACCGCCGGAGCGTCCAGCGCGAGTGCGCGGATCGGGATTGCGGCGAGGATGGTGGCGAGGCTCACCGCCAGGTTGACCGGCACCGCCTGATGCGGCGTAAGCCCGGCCACGCCCACGAGATAGGGGAGCCGCAATTCCGCACCACCCAGTCCGATCAGGCCGCCCGCGAATCCGGCACCGAATCCGACGGATGCGTTCAGGATTTTGTTCAAGTTGCGGTTCCTCGTGCCTGAACGACAGGGAGGTGTCGCCAGAGCGCTTCGATTCAATCGAGGAACCGCCGTTCCGGATGGGGAAGCGCCGCATGCCCGATGCGCGCCATGGACCGACACTTTAGCAAAGCATGACGTTCTGCCAAGATTGATCCAGGAACCAGAAAGCGTTTTGGAAACGCCAATGACCAGGCCAGTGCCACTCGAGGGCGACTACGACACCATCATCGTCGGCGCGGGATCCGCCGGTTGCGTGCTGGCCAGCCGGCTCTCCGCGGATCGGCACAGGCGCGTGCTTTTGCTGGAAGCCGGAGGGAGCGACAACTGGATCTGGTTTCACATTCCGGTCGGCTATCTGTTCGCAATCGGCAATCCGCGCTCGGACTGGATGTTTCGGACAGAACCGGTGCCCGGTCTGAACGGCCGCTCGCTTGCCTACCCGCGCGGCAAGGTGCTGGGCGGATCGTCGGCGATCAACGCCATGATCTACATGCGCGGACAGGCCGGCGATTACGACCATTGGCGGCAGCTCGGTCTCTCCGGCTGGGGCTGGGACGACGTGAAGCCGCTGTTCAAGAAGCAGCTCGATCATTTCCTCGGCGACAGCGAACACCATGGTAGGGGCGGCGAGTGGCGCGTGGAATATCCGCGGTTGCGCTGGGACATCACCGATGCGTTCCGCGAGGCAGCAGAGCAGGCCGGCATTCCGAAATGCGACGATTTCAATACCGGCAACAACGAGGGCTGCGGCTATTTCCACGTGAACCAGAAGATGGGACGTCGCTGGTCCGCCGCGCGCGGCTTCCTCAAGCCGGTGATGAATCGCGGCAATCTGCGGGTCGAGACCGGCTGCCTCGTGGAGAAGATCGATTTCGAGGGCAGGCGTGCGACCGGCGTTCGGTTCTCCCAGAATGGCGAGAGCAAGACCGCGCGCTGCCGTGGCGACGTGATCCTGTCGGCGGGCGCAATCGGTTCGGTGCAGGTGCTGCTGCTATCGGGTATCGGACCGGCCGCGCATCTCGCCGAACACGGCATCGCGCCCGTTCTCGACAAGCCCGGCGTGGGCGAAAACCTGCAGGACCATCTGCAATTGCGACTGATCCACAGGGTGACGGGCGTGACCACGCTGAACGAGACCTACAAATCGCCGGTCCGGCGGGTTCTGATGGGCCTCGATTATGCGTTGCGCCGCCGCGGGCCCTTGACCATGGCGCCCTCACAACTCGGCGCCTTCACAAGATCGAGCGCCCGCTACGAGCGGCCGAATATCCAGTTTCATGTGCAGCCGCTGTCGCTCGACAAGTTCGGCGATCCGCTGCACGACTTCCCGGCCTTCACGACGAGTGTTGCGAATTTGCGGCCGTCGAGCCGCGGTCACGTCCGGCTGCGCAGCGCCGATCCGACGGAAAAGCCGGCGATCCAGCCGAACTACCTCGCAACCGACGAGGACCGGCAGGTCGCGGCGGATTCGATCCGCGTTGCACGCAACATCATTGCGCAGCCGGCGCTGCAGAGATATCAGCCGGTTGAGTATCTGCCCGGCGAAACCATTCGCAGCGATGACGACGCGGCGCTCGCGAAAGCGGCCGGCGATATCGGAACCACCATCTTCCACCCGGTCGGCACCGCGAAAATGGGCCGGCCGGATGACGCGATGGCGGTGGTGGACGAGCGGCTGCGGGTGATCGGACTTGACAATGTACGGGTGATCGACGCCTCGGTGATGCCGACGATTACGTCCGGCAATACCAACTCCCCGACCATGATGATCGCGGAGAAGGGGGCGATGATGGTGCGGGAGGATGCGCGGAACTGAAGGCAATCCTTTTCCGCCGCTCGGGAATGAGCGGGGTCTGCAGCGTCGCCATACCATTTCCTAACAGTCGGCGGATATGACGTCGCCATGACCATGCATCCGCTCCTTGCGCGCATCCGAAACATCATTGCCGACCCGCGCAGGGAATGGCCGCTGATCGCGACCGAGCCCCGCGACCCGATGCGCCTGTTCGTGAGCTATGTTGCGGTGCTTGCGGCGATCCCGGCAATCAGCGGCTTCATCGGATCGAGTCTCGTCGGCGTCTCGGTCTCGGCAGGCCGGGTGCATGATTCGATTCCCTTCGGGCTGCTGCGCGCGCTGATCAGCTATCTGTTCAGCTTTGTCATCGTGTATCTGACCGCGCTCGCCATTGACGCCATGGCGCCGCTGTTCCAGACCGCGCGCAATTTCAGGAATGCGCTGAAGCTCGCGGCCTATTCCTTCACGCCGGTCTGGCTGGTCGGCGTCGTCCTCATGGTGCCCGGCCTGCGCTTTCTCGCAATCCTCGG
Source organism: Pseudorhodoplanes sp. (assembly GCF_046289595.1). Classification (GTDB taxonomy): domain Bacteria; phylum Pseudomonadota; class Alphaproteobacteria; order Rhizobiales; family Xanthobacteraceae; genus Pseudorhodoplanes. Next base: position 11,502 of record NZ_JBKBVB010000110.1, on the reverse strand, counting down.
GCTCTACGCGATTCGTCTGCTGTGGACCGGACTGCCGCCGCTGATGGGTACGCCGCGGCCGAAGGTGCTGGCTTACGCGGGCGCGATCGTGGTCGCGGCGGTTGTCATCACGCTTCTGATGGCGGTGATCCAGGCGGCGCTGACCGCTCTGCCGTTCCAAGGCCCGGCCGACGACTGATCACCCGAGCGCGCGCAGATAGCGGATCGGGCGCCCGGCCGTCAGGGTCTGCGCTGCCGCGATGATCGCGTTCGCATCGATGCCGTAATGCCGGTAGAGGTCGGGCAGCGAGCCGGTCTGGCCGAAATGCTCGACGCCGAGCCCGCGCGTGCGATGGCCGTGCACGCCGCCGAGCCAAGACAGCGTGGCGGGGTGTCCGTCCAGGACGGTGACGAGCCCGCAATCCTGCGGCACGTCGCCCAGCAGCCGCTCGACATGCGAGCGCGCATGCACGAGGCCGCGTTCGCGCGCCCGCTGCGCCGCGGTCCAGCCTGCATTGAGGCGGTCGGCGGAGGTGACCGCGAGCAGGCCCACGTCGCGGCGGTCCTCGCCCATCAGTCCGACGGCTTCGATGGCTTCTGGTGCGATCGCGCCGCAATAAGCGACGACGACCTGCGCATTGGGGCCGGGCTTGCGCAGCCAGTACGCGCCGTCGACGATGCCCTGCCTCAATTCGTCCGTCATCGCACGTTGCGGCTGTTCGATCGGCCGCGTGGAGAGCCGCAGATAGACCGAGCCGCCGGTTTCGTCGCGCAGCCATGTCTTCTCGGACGGCGCTGCGTCGCCGTCACGCTGGATATAGTCGAGCGCAAAGCGCAGGATCACCGCGAGTTCGTCCACGAACGCCGGCTCGAACGAGGCGAGCCCGTCCTGCGCCATGCCGATCAGCGGCTGGGCGATCGACTGATGCGCGCCGCCTTCGGGTGCCAGCGTAATGCCGGACGGCGTCGCCACCACGATGAAGCGCGCATCCTGGTAGCAGGCGTAATTCAGTGCATCGAGGCCGCGCGCGATAAAGGGATCGTACAGCGTGCCGATCGGAAGCAGGCGCTCGCCCTCGATCGCGTGTGACAGGCCGAGCGCGGAGAGGAGAATGAACAGGTTCATCTCGGCGATGCCGAGCTCGATATGCTGACCTTTCGGCGAGAATTCCCAGGCGAAGGTCGATGGGATCCGTTCGTTGCGGAAGGTGTCGAGCATCGCCTCGCGTGCAAACAGGCCGCGCCGGTTTACCCAGGCGCCGAGATTGGTCGAGACCGTGACGTCCGGCGATGTCGTGACGATGCGCGCGGCATAAGCCTCCTTCGACTTGCCGATCTCGTTCATCAATGCGCCGAAACCGGTCTGGGTCGAGGTGACGGCCTGCGCCGGTACGGATAGCGTTGCCGGAATCGCGATGCGCGGTGCCTTCACCGCAGGCTTGCGCTTGGCGAACGGCACCGTGTCAAGAAATCGCTGCAAGCTTTCCTCCGGCAGCGTCAATCCTTCGAAGCGATCCCATTCGTGGCCCGGGCGCACATTGTTCTGCGACCGGAACGCATCCATCTGCGCGGGTGTCATCAGGCCGGCATGGTTGTCCTTGTGGCCGGCCATCGGCAGGCCGAAGCCCTTCACCGTGTAGCAGATGAAGCAGACCGGCCTATCGTGATCGATGCTCTTGAAGGCCTTGAGCAGCGCCGGCAGATCATGGCCGCCGAGATTGTTCATCAGTCGCGCCAAGTCGTCGTCCGATCGCTTCTCGATCAATGCGGTCACCGGTCCCTGATCGCCGATTTCGTCGAGGAGGCGCTTGCGCCACGCGGCTCCGCCTTGAAACACCAGGGCCGAATAAAGCTGGTTTGGGCAGGCATCGATCCAGGCGCGCAAGCGTTCGCCGCCGGGCTCGCGAAACGCTTCCTCCTGCAGCGAGCCGTATTTGACGATGACCACCTGCCAGCCGAAATTCTCGAACAATTGCTCGTAGCGTTCCCACAAGCCTTCGCGCACCACGGCATCGAGGCTTTGTCGGTTGTAATCGACGATCCACCAGCAATTGCGCAAGCTTTGCTTCCAGCCTTCCAGCAGCGCCTCGAAGATATTGCCCTCGTCGAGTTCGGCATCGCCGACCAGCGCGATCATGCGGCCTTCCGGCTTGCCTTTTGCAAGGCCATGCGCATGCACATAGTCCTGGACGATGGAGGAGAACAGCGTCTGAGCGACGCCTAAGCCCACCGAGCCGGTCGAGAAATCGACATCGTCTGTGTCTTTGGTGCGTGAGGGATAGCTTTGCGCGCCCTTGTAGCCGCGGAAATTTTGCAGCTTCTCGCGGGTCTGCTTGCCGAGCAGATACTGGATGGCGTGAAAGATCGGCGATGCATGGGGCTTTACCGCGACGCGGTCCTGCGGACGCAGGATGTCGAAATAGAGCGCGGTCATGATGGTCGCGAGCGAGGCCGACGAGGCCTGATGGCCGCCGACCTTCAGCCCGTCGACATTCTCGCGGATATGGTTCGCATTGTGGATCGTCCAGCTCGCGAGCCACAGCACCTTCTTTTCCAGTTCGGACAGGATCTCGATGCGCGACGGCTGCATGATGCGCTCCTTTGGCGCGATCCCTGGCATGTTCGGATGGGGTCAGTGTCGCATGGCGCTCATGGCAGGGGCATTCATTTTGCGCTATAATTTGCGACAAGAATGGCAGAAAATGCTAATAATAAAGCATTTCTAGGTAGGATCGACCAAAATGCCGCTCGATGCGATAGACCGCAAGATTCTTGCGCTGCTGCAGCAGGACGGGCGGCTCAGTGTTGCGGCGCTTGCCGAAAAGGTCGGTCTGTCGCCATCGCCCTGCCTGCGCCGCGTACGTCTGCTGGAAAAGGCCGGCATCATCGCGCGCTATGTCGCGGTGCTGAACCAGCGCGAGGTCGGTCTGCCGGTCTCCGTGTTCGTGTCGATCAAGCTCGAAAGCCAGCGCGAGGAGGCGTTGACGAAATTCGGTCGGGCGATTGCGCGCTGGCCAGAAGTGCTGGAATGCTATCTGATGACCGGCCCGCGCGACTATCTGCTGCGCGTCGTGGTCGCCGACCTCAGCGCCTATGAGCAGTTTCTGAAGCAGAAACTGACCCGGCTCGATGGCATCGCCTCGATCGAGTCGAGCTTCGCGCTGGAGCAGGTGAAATACACGAATGTGCTGCCGGTGTGAATGTTCGTTATTCCGGGGCGTCGCGGAGCAACGAGCCCGGAATCCGGGGTTGCAAACGCACTATTCGTCGCTCTGGCCTCCGGGTCTCGCCCTTCTGGCGACCCCGGAATAACTATCCCCGGTTCCGCATCACCAGGCATGCGCCGCCAGCCTTGCGCAGGCTGTTGCAGAGCGCATTCGCCTCCGCGCGCGTCTCGGCGCCGATCCGCACCTGATAGAACACGGCGCGACCCCGCGTGCGCATGACCGACGACTGGATGCCGGGATCCTTGCCGGCAAGCACGCTTTCATACCGGCGCAGCGCCCGCGCATACATCGCCATGGCGCGGTCGCGCGAGAAGCCGGCGCCGAGCTGCACGCCCCAAGGCTGTGCGAGCGAATGGACGACCCGCTGCGTGAGCTGTTCGAGGAACGGGCTTGGCGAGCGCTTCAGCATCGCCATCACTTCACCGCAGCCGGGATCGCGCTTCTGCTCCTGCTTCGGCGTCTCCTTGCCACCGCTTGGCTTGTTGCGCTCCGCGGCCCAGTCGTCGACGGTCATGCCGGTGATGGCCGAGACATAGTTGCGCGTCTCGCCGGGCATGGGACCGGTGCCGGCGAGCCATTCGCGGACACGGCGCGGCCCCGCATTATAGGCTGCGGCCGCAAGGCCGAGATTGCCGAATTGCAGCCAGAGTTCCTTCAGGAATTCCGCCGATTTCGGCAACGCCTGGACCGGATCAAACGGATCAAGAAGTCCGCGCTCGGCGGCGGTATAGGGCATGAACTGCGCCATGCCCTGCGCACGATGGCCGCTGCGGGTTTTCGGGCCAACGGCATCGGCGCGGAAGCGGCTTTCCTGCCAGATCACGCGCGCGAAAAACTCGAGCGGCAGGCCGTGATCGCGGGCCGCGGATTCGATCAGCAGGCAGATGGAATCGTCGGAGGCGGCGGCTTTGGCGGGAGTCTGCGGAAGAAAAGCCGCCATTGTTGCGCCAGCACAGGCCAGCGCAAGAAGATGCCTCGATCGTCTCCGCAGCGTCATGCCGGGCCTTGAGCCGGGTACCCACATCCTGCTTCGCAGCAAAGGGCATCGTTCATGCACACCTCCGGCGAGGGGTGCCGGTTGTCTCCTCAGAACGTGCTCTTCAGCTTAAGATGATCCATGCGATTGATCGACTGGACATTGAAGCGCTCAGCCTTGCCGTCGCGATCCACGTTCAGCGGCACGACGGTGCCGGCCTCGCCGAGCGACCAGAGCTTGCGGTAGAAATCCGGCAGGGTCTTCGGCGAATCGCCGCCGACATTGACGATCAGATCGCCCTTGCGCAGGCCTGCCTTCTCGGCCGGCGAATGCGGGGTGACGCGGGAGATCACAAGGCCGCGCTCGGTTGCCTGCGTGTTCAGGCCGATCCAGGGCTTCGGCTTCCCGCTAACTGAGCCGTTGGCTATCAGGTCGGCGAGAATCGGCTTGAGCAGGTCGGTCGGGATATAGAGGTTGCCAGCCATGCCGCCGCCATTGCCCGCGGCGTCATTGACGATGAGCGAACCGACGCCGACCAGCTTGCCGTCACGGGTGATCAGCGCAGCCCCGCTCCAGTGCGAATGTGCGGGCGCGGTATAGATCGCATTGTCGACCAGATATTCCCATGTGCCGGCAAATTCGCGCCGCGACACCACCCGCGCCGGCGCAATGCCGTCACGCCCGCCGAAGCTCGCCGCCAGCACCGGATCGCCAACCTTGATTTCGGAAGAGTTGCCGAACAGCATCGGCCGAACCTTCAGCGGCGCGACCGCTTTCAACAATCCGAAGCCGGTATCGTGATCGTAGCCGACCACGGTTGCCGGTATCTTGCGGCCATCATTGGTAATTGCTTCCGCCGCATGCGCCTCGACCATCAGATAGCCGATGGTCAGGATCAGGCCGTCGTCGTCGATGACGATGCCGGACCCGTCGCGCTCCTGACCGAGATTGTCGACGGTACGTCCGTCCGGATTGATGTAGGTCTTGATCCGCACCACCGACGAGAGCAGGTCGTCCGTGGAGGTCTTTCCACCCTCGTTCCTGGCGCCGTCGCCCTGCGCGAAAGCGAAGCCGGACGCGGTGGCAACCAACAGACCCGAGACCAGCAACAGCACCACGCGCCTTCGCAGCGACATTCGCATCAGGGCCTCCCTGGGGCTCAGCACCCCCCGAATCGGGATTTTGCAAAACGGGTGCCAATTATAGAAGCATCAGCGCCGGTTCTCACAAGGGGATTGCTACGCTGACAGGGCCGCTCCTGCGGCCAAAAATCGGTTCCCGAGGCAAATTTTGCGTGATCGAATGCAGGGACGCCCGTCGAAGCAAAAAGGCCGCACCCGCAACAACGGGGCGGCCCTGCCAGGTTGTGCCCGCCGGTTCCAATCGGAGCCGGCGGGCTGCAAATAACGCGTTATTCCAGTCCGGTCGGAACGTTTTTGTTTTCGCTTTCGAGCTTCATGCCGGACAGATTGGCCATCGTCTCCATCAGGGTGGCGAAGTCCTTTTCCAGATAGGCCGCGGGATCCTTCTGCAGGATTGCGTTGCCGATATGCCCCTGCAGAATTTCGCGCGTGGCCGCCGTGGTCGGCATCGGGACCTTCCACTCGCGCCCCAGCTCAAGCCCGAGATCGAGATCCTTCAAGAGCAATTCCGGCGTGAAGGTGGTGGTCCAGTCGAGATTGACCAGCGCCGGCGACTTGTAGCGGGTGAACATCGAGCCCATCACGCTGTTGCTCATGAAGCGCAGGAAGGCCTCGCGCGGCACGCCCATCTTGTTGGCCAGCAGCGTGATCTCGATCAGGTTCTGGATCACCACGCCGAGCATGACATTGTGCGCGATCTTGCAGATGCGTGCGAGTTCGCCGTCGCCGACATAGGACACGCCGTTGGGCGCAAACTTCAACACCATGTCTTCGACTTTGCGGAAGGCGGCTTCCGGACCGGACGCGACCGCCGACAATTTTCCGGCCTTGATCACCTTGGCGTTGCCGGACACCGGGCAGGCGACGAATTCGGCGCCGAGGCCCTTCAGCTGCTCGCGGATTTCCGCTGAATCGTCGACCGAAATGGTGGAGCAATCGACCACGATCTTCGGCATCTTGCCCTTGCCGTTCGGGGCAACGCCGTTCGGGCCGAAATAGACCTCCTTCACGTCCTTGCCGGCGGAGACGATGGAGAACAGCACGTCGACATCGGCAAGGTCGGAGAGCCTGTCGACCACCTTGCCGCCGAGCTTGGTCAGCGGTTCGGCCTTGGCCTTGGTCCGGTTCCAGATCGAGACCTCATAGCCGGACTTGAGCAGCCATTCGGCCATTGCGTAGCCCATGCGGCCCATGCCGATCCAGCCGATCCTCTGCGTACTCGTCGCCATACGTTCCTCCTGCGGCGTTTGCGGCGTGTCTCGTAACACAGACCGGTTACGCTGCAAGGACTTCGCAAGGCCGCCGAAGGGACTTATGATCGCAGCGGGTCTGGGGGCTTTCCGCCGGTGAAATCTGCAATGATTGTGACGCTCGACGAAGCGGTATCGCAGATCGGGGATGGCTGCCTGCTGGCGGTGCCACGCGAGCAGGCCGGGGTCGCCATGGAAGCGACGCGGGCCCTGATCCGCCGCCAGCAGACCCATCACAAGGTGAAAAATCTCCATCTCGTGGCGCTGCCCGCCTCGACCTTGCAGGCCGATCTTCTGATCGGGGCGGGCTGCGTGGCGACGCTGGAGACCTCGGCGGTCAGCCTCGGCGAACATGGGCCGGCGCCGCGATTCACGGCGGCGATGACGCAAGGGACAATCCGCATGAAGGACGCCACCTGCCCGGCGCTCTATGCGGCGCTGGAAGCCGGCGAGAAGGGCAATCCCTTCATGCCGCTGCGCGGCCTGATCGGTTCCGATCTGATGAAAATCCGTGACGACTGGCGGGTGATCGACAACCCTTTCGGCCATGACGATCCGATCGTTCTGCTGCCGGCGATTCGTCCGGACGTTGCGCTGTTTCACGCGCCGATGGCGGACCGGCACGGCAATGTCTGGATCGGCCGCCAGCGCGATCTGGCGACCCTCGCCCATGCGTCGCGCAGGACCATCGTGACGGTGGAGAAAATCCACGACGGCAATCTGCTGGACGATCCGGTTTTCGCAGCCGGGCTTCTGCCCGGCTTTTATGTGGATGCGGTCGCGGTGGTGGAGAATGGCGCCTGGCCGCTGTCGCTGCCGGATCATTATCCGGCCGACGATGCGCACCTCGCCGAATATGCGCGGCTTGCAAAAACCGCAGAAGGCTTCGTGCGCTATCTCCATGAACACGTTTATGAGAAGCAGGCGGCGTAGCGCATTTGTGATGTCCGTTCAGCCCGAAGAACTTCTTATTGCCAGTGTCGCCGATCTGATCGGCGAGGTGCGCCATATCGCGGTCGGCAATGCGTCGCCGATTCCGGCCGCCGCTGCGCTTCTTTGCCGGGCGCGCGGACAGGGACGGCCTTATGTCTCGCTCCTGCAAAGCCGCAAGCACAACTTCTTCACCGAGGGCGGAGTCGAATTGTTCGACTGTGCCGGCCAGGGCCGCATGGATGTGTTCTTCCTGTCCGGCGGCGAGATCGATGGCGAGGGCAACATCAATCTTGTCGGCATCGGCGATCACGACAAGCCGCAGGTGCGATTTCCCGGCTCCTTCGGTTCTGCCTATCTCTATTTCGTCGTGCCCAAGGTGATTCTGTTTCGCACCGAGCATTCGCGCCGCACGCTGGTTCCGAAGGTGAACTTCATCTCCGCGCCCGGCGTCAGCGAGCCGCATGTCCACCGCACTGGCGGTCCGGTTGCGCTGATCACCAATCGCTGCCTGTTCGCGTTCGACAGGGAACGCCGCGGTTTCCGGCTGCAGAGCGTGCATCCCGGACATACGGTCGCAGAGATCGCGGAGCATACTGGCTTCGATTTCGATTGCCCGGACCAGGTGCCGGAAACGCCTGCTCCCGATTCCGAAACACTCCGCCTCCTGCGCGAGACCGTCGCACCTGAACTGGCGGAGGTTTACCCGCAATTCGCGGAGAAGGTTTTCGGCATTGTGAAAGCGGCATAACGCCGTCATTGCCGGCCTTGACCCGGCAATCCATCTCGCCGTCAATGCTCACAACAACAAGGTCAGTGGGAGACGAAATGCCGGTAGAGCCTGTTGAAGTCGCGGTGATCGGCACCGGATGGTGCGGCGGCATCCGCGCAGAGACGCTGTCACGCTATCCGCTGGTGAAGAAACTGCATGTCTGCGAAATCCGGCCCGACCGGCTGAAGGAAGTCCAGGCGCTCACCAATGCCGCAGTGGCGACGCTCGACTACCAGGATATCGTCAGGAACGACGCGGTGAAGGTGGTCTATATCTCAACCACGCCGGAAAATACCCATTTTCCGATCGCGCGCGATTGCCTCAGAGCCGGCAAGCATGTTCTGCTGGAGAAGCCGATCGCGCTCGAACTCTACGAGGCCGACGAATTGATCGCGCTCTCAAAGCGCAACAATGTGAAATTCACCATCGGCTATTCGCAGCGATTCAACACCAAATTCGCTTACGCCAAGAAGAAACTGAACGACGGCACGCTCGGCAAGCCGGTGTCGGTCATGGTGAGCCGGCATCTGTCGCGCAGCCTCGGCAAGAAGATCGCAAGCCGCGTGCGGCTGTCACCTGCGGCGATGGAATCCACCCACGATCTCGACATCGTGTTCTGGCTCCTTGAGCCCGCCAAGCCGGTCAGCGTCTATTCGCAGGGCGCGTATGGCTACATGCAGCCGGTCAACGGCTCCTACGACATCATGTGGTCGACGGTGAAGATGGACAACGGCGTGCTGGTCGCCATCGGCGGCGGCTGGAATCTGCCGCCGAGCTATCCGAATTACTGCGCCACAACCATTGAGATTACCGGCACCGAGGGTTCGCTGTTTCTCGACGACACGGCGCGCGACCATTGGCTCAACACCGTGAAGGACGGGATGCAATACCCGATGTCGACCATGCCGGGCGAACAGGTCGACCATGTCTTTGCCGGCCAGATGGGGCCGGAGACCATCCATTTTCTGGAATCCTGCATCATGGACCGGCCGCCCATGGTGTCGCCGGAAAGCGCCCGCACCGTGATGGAATGCTATCTTGCGGCGGACCTCTCGGCCGAACGCGGCGAACCGGTCGCGATTCCGTTGACAAACGAGACGCTGGCGGGCATCGCGGACATGATCAAGGCGCAGCGCGCGCCGATCGGATAACCGTTGTCATGCCCGGTCTTGTGCCGGGCATCCATGTCTATTCCCGGGACTGAGACGTGGATGGCCGGGACGAACCTTGCCATGACGGAAACAGCGCGACCAAGACGTGGAAATGGCTTCTGACAATCACCCCCACCACGGCCCCCGCATCGAGGACGACGCCCTCATCCGCGGGCGAGGTCAATTCGTCGACGACGTTGAAAAGCAGGGTGCGGCGCATGCCGTTTTCGTGCGTTCGCCGCATGCCCATGCCCGCATTATCTCGATTTCATTGCAAGAGGCCCTGCAGGCGCCCGGTGTTCTCGGCGTCATGACCGCGGCCGATCTCGACGGCATCGGCAGCGTGACGCGGCACCCGCCGATTCCAGGCCGCGGCGGAACCAAGGCGATTTTCGCGCACCGGCCCTGTCTTGCTGCGGGCAAGGTTCTGCATGTCGGCGAAGCGGTGGCGATGGTCGTGGCCGACAGCCTCGCCCAGGCGCTCGATGCCGCCGAACGGGTTGTTGTCGAGTATGAGGAATTGCCGGCGCTGGTCGATGCGCAGGAAGCGCTCAAGCCGGATGCGCCGCAGCTTCACAACGACGTCCCGGGGAACCTTGCGGTCGATTATCCCGGCCCGATGGATGATCCGGAGAATGTCGCAGCGGTCGACGCCATCATGAAGTCGGCGGCGCATGTCGCGCGCATGACGGTTGTCCAGCAGCGTCTCGTCATGGCGCCGATGGAAACCCGCGGCGGCACGGCATCCTACGACGGCAAGACCGGCCGTTACACGCTGCGCGTCTGCTCGCAGGGCGCGGGTCCGATGCGCGACATGCTGGCGTCGATCCTGGGCATCGACAAGCAGATGCTGCGCGTTGTGACCGAGGATGTCGGCGGCGCGTTCGGCCTGAAGAGCGGCGCCTATCCCGAATATCCGGCGCTTCTTGCGGCAGCCAGGAAATATGGCCGCAGGGTGCATTGGATGGCGAGCCGATCGGAGGCCTTCAACAGCGACAATCAGGGCCGGGACAACGTTACGGTTGGTGAACTCGCGCTCGATGCTGACGGCAAGTTTCTCGCGCTTCGCGCGCGGCAAGTCCAGAATCTCGGCGCCTATGTCGCCTCCGCCGGAATCCAGCTCGCGACCAACAATTTCGCGCGCTGCTTTCCGGCCATGTACGATATCCCGAAAATCGATGTCGGCGTGAAATGCGTCTACACCAACACGATTCCGACGGGGCCCTATCGCGGCGCTGGACGTCCCGAAGCCAATTACCTGATCGAGCGGCTGGTCGATGAGGCGTCGCGCTTGACCGGAATCGACACGGTCGAGATCCGCAAGCGGAACCTGATTTCGCGCGCGGCGATTCCATACAAGACAGCGATTGGCACCACATTCGACTCCGGCGAGTTTCCTGAAATCTTCGAGAAGGCGCTGGCGCTGGCGCAGATCGAACGCTTCGAAGAGCGCCGCACACAATCGCACCAGCGAGGCAAGCTGCGCGGCCTCGGCATCTCCTGCTTCCTCGAACATTCCGGCGGCGTGCCGAACGAAGGCGCGTGGCTGACCTTCCCCGGTAACGGCACGCTGGTGGTGAGCCTGAATGTCGGCAATACCGGTCAGGGCCACGCCACGGTTTATTCGCGCCTTGTCGCCGACAAGCTCGCCATCGACCCGGCGCAGGTGAAACACCGGCAGGGCGACAGCGATTTCGAGATCAAGGGTGCGCCGTCGGTTGCCTCGCGGTCGACGATTACCGCAGGCACCGCAGTCGTGCGCACGATCGAGGCGATGCTGGAGAAGGGCCGCGCGCTGGCCGCGCAGCTTCTCGAAGCCGACGAGAAGGACATCGCCTATCGCCGCGGTCTGTTCGAGGTGGTCGGCACAGACCGGTCCATCGGCCTGTTCGAACTTGCGGCAAAAGCGGCCGAGATGAAGGAAAAAGGCGAGATCGCCGAAAGCCTCGACACCAAGCGCGATGTCGATACGCCGCAGACTTTCCCGAATGGCTGCCATATCGCCGAAGTCGAAATCGAGCCCGAGACCGGCGAGGTGGCCGTGGTCGGCTATTATGCCGTGGACGATTGCGGCA
>NZ_JBKBVB010000229.1:0-2649 GCF_046289595.1 Pseudorhodoplanes sp. | reverse complement strand
CGCTCCAGGTGCTCCGCCAGCGAAAACAGGCTGCGTGAGTGCATCAAACCTCTCCGTCCAATGCACAGAGTGAATCAGATCATGGCCCCAAACGCGAGGGGTTTTTGCGGGTGTCCAGCTGGTGCAGCCATGACGAGCGAGATCGCGCCCACCATATGGTATCCCGAGCCCGAGCTGGTGTTTCATCCCGAGCGGACGAGCGAACGCGACATCCATCCGCTGCGCGGGCTCAAGCGTTTCGGCCCCCATTCGCGCGGATTGGTGCAATCACCGATCCGAGTGGCGACATTGGCGCCGGCCGGCGAGTCAGAACGCCTGTTCGCGTTCATGCGCGAGCTGAGCCAAAGCGTGCGCCCGGTCGAGCGAACCGACTATCTGCCGGACTGGCCGGGCTTCAATACGGTGTTTGACATGCGCGTGACGGCGGCAGCCAAGAAATGCCGTGTCGAGCTGGACGGATCGTTTGAGAGCGAGATGGCACAATCGGCGATGCCGCACGTGTTGCTCGCTGAACAGCTCGTCCGTGCAATCCAGCCGCTTGAAGCGTTCCGTAGCGAGTTCGATGTCTTGTTCATCTACCTGCCGCAGCGATGGGAGCGTGGCTTCTACGGCGTGGGGGACGATTTCGATCTCCACGACCATCTCAAGGCTTACACGGCCGCGCGCGGGATGCCGATCCAGATCGTGCGTGAAGACAAGGCACTCGCTTATCGCTGCCGTGCGAGCGTGATGTGGCGAGTGGGCCTGGCGCTATATGCCAAGGCCGGCGGCGTTCCCTGGAAGCTAGCCGATGTCGATCCAGAGACCGCCTATATCGGCATTTCCTATGCGGTGCGGTCGAACGGTGCCGACAAACCGCGGTTTGTGACCTGTTGCAGCCAGGTGTTCGACGCGGAGGGCGCTGGCCTCGAATTTATCGCCTACGACACCGCCGACGTGCAGGTGCAGCGCGACAATCCCTTTTTATCACAGGCCGAGATGTTCCGGGTCATCACGCGGTCGATGACGCTATATCGTCACCGACATGGTGGACGCTCACCACGCCGGGTGATGGTCCACAAGTCGACCGAGTTCAAAGACGCCGAAGTGCTCGGCTGCTTCGAGGCGTTGCCGCTGTGCGAGGCGGTCGACTTGATTCAGGTTGTCGAGGATGTGGGCTGGCGCGGCGCGCGTTGGGAACGCGATCAGGCCAATCCGGGAGGTCAGGCGGCGGCATTTCCAGTCAAGCGCGGCTCATTGATCGGGCTTGGCGAGCGCGAGGCGCTGCTGTGGATGCACGGTGCCGTCGAGACTCTTGGGCCGAAAACCTATTTTCAGGGTCAACGCGGCACGCCGCGTCCGATCCGACTTGTCCGCCATGCCGGGCACGGCACGTGGGACGACAGCGCCCGCGCGGCACTCGCCTTGTCGAAGATGAACTGGAACAACGACGGGCTGTATGATCCGCTACCCGTAACGATGAGCTATGCGAAGGTTCTTGCGCGTGTCCTTAAGCGCATGACGAATCTGGGCAGCACGCCCTACCAGTTCCGATTCTTCATGTAGGGAGAACGGGTTTCACCGGGTAGGATTCGAACTTTTTGCCGCCAGCGACCGTCGTGCCTACGATCATGCAAATCCTGAGTTTTCGCAGATCGTAGCCTGTGCGGCTTACGCGCATAAACGGCGGCCGACGGCGGAATTTGGTGCTCCGCACCGGATAAACATAACGAATATATCTCGCCGTTTGCACTACCCTAGTGCCGCTTCGTGACGACTCCCACCGCCCTGAACCGGCGAGAGTGACCGCAAGCCCTACCCGGTCCTGGGAAGTAGGGTCACGCTGGTTCCGTGAGTTTGCCGGAGACAAAGGGATGGTTCTCAAAGCGGCGGTTCCGTGCTAAGAACTGCGAATGGCTCGCATTTTGGCAACGATCATGATGTGCTTCGTTGCGCTGTCGGTGACAGCGGGCGCGGTCTCGCATGCCGTGGAGCCAGTTGTTGTCTGCCTCGAATCGGACGTGGTTTCAGGCTCTGGCCACGATGCCGGCGGAAGCGAGCAAGCGCCTTCCAGCGATAACAAAGCCACGCCGCACCAGCATGGCGGATGTCACGGGCATCATCAGGTCGCCCCGCCGGTTGACGACGGGGTCGGCGCCAGTTTGTCGCTGTCGGCGTCGCCGCCCTCCATCGGCAACGCCAGAGACCTCGTGTCGGCTGGCACAGACCCAGCACTCCGCCCTCCAAGAGCCTGACGACTCCAACCTAGCCCCGTCTGCGGGGCTTTCCGGAATCGTCAGGAGTCTTCGATCATGCACCGATTGCTCGCGGCCGTGTTGGCCGCGATGGCTTGCGCGAGCGTCGCGCAGGCCCAAGAGCCGCCGCCAGCGGAAGCTGGCCAATCCTTCACACTAGACCAAGCGCTGGAATTGGCGGGCGCGGTCTCGCCGTCGCTGGAGGCCGCATCGGCCGACGTGCGGGCGGCAGAAGCCGGTCGCCGCGTGGCTGGTCTGCGCCCCAATCCAAGCGTCACCGTCGAAGCCGAAAATGTGGCCGGCTCCGGCCCCTATCGGGGCATCGACAGCGTGGAGGCGACGACTTCCCTCACGTTGCCGATCGAGCTTGGCGGCAAGCGATCGGCGCGGATCGCCGTCGCCAATGCGCGCAGTG